>NZ_JAAHHE010000630.1:0-2679 GCF_010692525.1 Moorena sp. SIO3B2 | reverse complement strand
CTTGGTGTGTGGGGATCCACGCAAAGACGACTGGCCGCAAATTATTGGCGGAGCAGTTATTGAGCCAAAGTCAATCAAGACGAGTAGTGATATTGGGTGCGCCAGGCTCGGGAAAAACCACCTTGATGAGTTATTTTGCAGTAATGTTGGCTCAGAGCAAGCCTGAGATTTTAGGATTAGACATCTCCATAAACTCGGTTTTGACCCAGGCAGTGCAAGGGTTTGAGGTTAATTTTTGGAGATGTCTATTAGATGGTCATACCGACTGGCTACCGATTTTAATTAGGATGCGAGATTTTGCGATAAATCTCGATAAAAGCCTGATCGACTATGCTCGTATATTTGCTGAAAACACCATGTCAGTCAAACCCTTACCAGTGGGATTTTTTGAGCATTGGTTGTCTGATGGTAGGGCGTTGATATTGCTAGATGGTTTGGATGAAGTAGCAGAAGAGGCTAAACGGAATGATGTAGTCAGGCGGATCGAGAATTTTTTGGGACAGTTTGACAGAAATCGCGCTATTATTACATCTAGACCGGCTGGTTATCGACGCGACTTTTTCCACACTGAGGAATTTCCCCACTATCAAATTGAACCCTTTGATGACCAAAAGATTTCGGCGTTTATTGATAACTGGTATAACAGCAGGTTTCAAGACCAAGCAGAAGCTGAAAGGCGCAAGCAGAGTTTACGAAAGGCGCTGGATGATCATGACCGGATTACCTTGTTGGCACGGAATCCGTTATTGTTGACAATTATTGCATTGATTCATCGGTATCAAGCGATATTGCCCAAAGAACGGTTTGAGCTTTATAATTGCGCCGTCAAGACTTTGTTAACCTCTTGGGATGCTAACAAAGAAATAAGCAATCAGGGATTATTTAAGTATCTAGACTTATATGATTTGCGCCGATTGATGGAATTGTTGGCTTATTGGATTCATACTCAGGGAAATGCTGAAGATAACGACAGCGGTACTTTGATAGACCGGGATGATTTGATTGATCAGTTGAGTCAGCAGATTAAAACCTTGAAGCAGGTGCAGTTATATCAAGCTGAAGAAGAAGCAGAAGCATTTGTAACCTTGATTCGCGATCGCACCGGTTTGTTGAATGAGCAAGGGCAAAATTGTTATGGGTTTGTCCATAAGACGTTTCAAGAATATTTGTGTGCTGAAGAGATTGACTATCAGGCGGATAATGAGGGGGATTTTGAAATTGTTTTGAGTCAGATTCGGGAGCATTTGCATGACTACCACTGGCGCGAAGTGTTACTATTGCTGATAGCACAACAAAAACCGAAAAAGGCGGCGAGGGCGATTCGGGCAGTTTTGACTAATAATAGTAACTACGAGCAGTGGTTGCATCGGGATTTGTTGTTTGCTGGTAGTTGTTTGGCAGAAGACCCGAAAAATTTGCGTGGTTCTGATCGCGGGTTGGTGCAAGAGATTTTAGAGCGGTTGTTTGAGTTGGAAGTGAGTCGTGAGGAGCGGGTTGGGGAGAGGGTTTACGAGCAGGTTTTTAATATAATTTGTAGTTTGTATGAAACCGATTTTGAAGCACAGGTATTGGAATTATTGGAACAGCAATTGGCCGTAGGCCACGCTACGCGAACGAATCGGATTGATGACTGGCGATTGCTGAACTATCGAGCTGAGTTCGGGGAAAAAGATCAGGTAATTACAATATTGTTGACACGGCTAAAGGATGATGATTCTGATGTACGTGTGAGAGCAGCCGATGCCTTAGGCGAATTGGGCAATAGCTCAGAAACTGTAATCAACGCCCTCTTTGCAAGGTTTCAGGATGAGAATTCTGATGTGCGTTGGAGGGCAGCCATAGCTTTGGGCAAATTGGGCAATAGCTCAGAAACTGTAGTCAATGCCCTCCTAGCAAAGCTTCAGGATCCCGATGCTGGTGTGCGTGACAGGGCAGCCGTGGCCTTGGGCAATTCGGACAACAGCTCAGAAACTTTAGTCAGCGCCCTTTTAGCACAGCTTCAGGATGATGATTCTCGTGCGCGTTCGGGGGCAGCCTATGGCTTAGGCAAATTGGGCAACAGTTCAGAAACCGTAGTCAACGCCCTCCTAGCACTGCTTCAGGATGATGATTATCGTGTGCGTTCGGGGGCAGCCGATGCCTTGAGCAAATTGGGTAATAGCTCAGAAACCATAGTCAACGCCCTCCTAGCAAAGCTTCAGGATGATGATTATCGTGTGCGTCGATGGACAGCCTTGGCCTTAGGCAAATTGGGCAACAGTTCAGAAACCGTAGTCAAGGTCGTCCTAGCACAGCTTCAGGATGATGATTCTCGTTTACGTCGGTGGTCAGCCATAGCCTTGGGTAAATTAGGCAACAGCTCAGAAGCTGTAGTCAACGCCCTACTAGCTCTGCTTCAGGATAATGATTCTTTTGTGCGTAGGAGCGCAGCGGAAGCCTTGGGCAGATTAGGCAAAACATCGAATCATGTTCTCCCTACTGTGATTGAATGGATTGAACAACACCAAGATTCCAACTATGTCGGCAGAGGTATTGATGCTTTGTGGTATTTAGTTGTAGGTACGGAATAGGGAGTAGCGCTCTATGTTATAGTTTTTAGGCATAATAATCTTATCCCAACAATCAACTGATCGCAATCCCCTCACGACCATGGAACAGTCGCCATCCCTGGAGCATGCC
>NZ_JAAHHE010000063.1:0-29317 GCF_010692525.1 Moorena sp. SIO3B2 | reverse complement strand
AGTATAGTCCTGATTATAACTTAATTGAATTGGTTTGGCATTCAGCAAAAGAATATATTGCCAATCGAGTTTTCAAATCAATTGAAGAATTAGAATGTTTGTTAAATCATCTTTTAAATGAAGGAGGGTTAATTATAAAATGGGTACGAAAAATAAAAAACAAAGGCAATGCTGTTATCACAGTTTAAATGCGCAACAGCTTACTATGCTTAACTTCCCGCCGTTTAAGTTACCTCAAAAAGTTGATAACATCACTACTTTATTAATTAAATTTTCACAACTAATTAGCATAGTCAGTACGTAAAACACCGTCAGGCGAACAACAAAAATACTCTGACGCTACTCCCAAATTAGTTTTTTAAGTTTTTTAACGGTTGAATCCTATTTAAAGTTTTTGTGTTATCTTAAAAGTAAGGAGATACAAAGAAGCCAGCGCAAAGATTACACGACTGGCGCTGGCTTATGGGTCCTCCCCTTAGACAAGGAGATAAATCCTATGTTAAAACCAATTCACCCTGATGGTGAGGGTCACCCCTACCACGAAAACGATGCTCGGTACGAGCCGCTATGGGATGCTCGGTACGAGCCGCTACGCGATCGCATTCCCTCGAAACCCCATGATCACCAACTTGACTGGGGTACTGAACTAGCCATCACCGTACTGGCCCCGGCACAAGACATAGAAACTCTAGCAGTAGAGGACGCCTTATGAAAAAGCCCCGTCCTCTAACCGAAAAAGACCGAGCCTTAATCCAGCGCTACAGTAACTGCCAAATTGCTATGACACCACAACAGGTGCGCTTGACCTTGGCGAATTGAATTCGCCAAGGTCAAGCGCACCTAAGTTTTATGGGAAATGGTTGGTTACTTACGAAGTCATAGCCTGTATTTGCTCCCGTAGCGATGCCACAGTACAGCGCTGGTTTGCCAGAGGTGATAACTATCGCTCTCCCATGCCCATCGATTTGTACCATCTGGCCATAATGGACTTCCTTCTAGAGAATTTTGAGGAAATGCCGGAAAAACTCAAGAATTTCCTCTGTCCGCCAGATTAACAAGATGGGGCGGGGGCGCGGGGAGGGTGGGGAGATGGGGTGTGGTAAGTGTGGTAAGTGTGGTAAGTGTGGTAAGTGTGGGGTGGAGGCGCGGGAAGTGTGGGGAGTGTGGGGGGCGCGGGAAGTTATATGAGCAACTGGCTCCTCAAGACGGCGCTACCTTCCAGCTCCGTTCGCACCTCAAGCAGCGTCTGGCTCTGCCAGTAAGCGTGGCCCACAACCTTAGCTCCCTGTTCCCAGATCCGCTGTTCCCTAAGAGTAGGGCAAGAGGCAAGAGGCAAGAGTTAATAAAGTATAGCGCTGCATCACTACTCCCTGTTCCCAGATCCGCTGTTCCCTGTTCCCTAAAATCCAAAAATTTTGTACCGAACCCAATTGAAAACTGCTTAGTTCAAGATACTGTGTGTTAGGGATTTTAATTCTTTACTAAAAATTCACAATAACTTCTAGTTTTATTTAACACTAATATCCTGACAGTTGTAAGCTAATATTAGCTATCGTTACAAAACAAAACTATTTCGGTGTAGCCATTAAGAGTAGTACTACTCAAATTTAAAGTGCTTTTGTCAATCAAATATGAGGCCCTATTATCTCCTTTATTGACGGGGAATTAGAGGCTAGTTCATTGTCCCTGTATTAAACAGGGGTAATTTAACTTGTTTTGTTGTTTTTATCTTCATAAACAACAAAAAATGGTAATTTGACCTGTTTCGTTTTCCCAGTATTAAACAGGGGTAATTTGACTTGCTTTGTTATCAAAGATTACTAATTTTTAATGACTAATGAATGAATCTACTCCTGTTCAACTCGACTCATCCAATGGAAATGGTGAGACTGTACCCAGTATCATCAACACCAATGTTTCACCACAGTTCAACTATGCTGACGCTGTCGAAAAGTCCTTCTTATTTTATGAAGCTCAGCGCTCCGGTAAACTTCCTGAGGACAATCGCATCCCATGGCGCGGGGATTCTGCTCTCAACGATGGTGCTGATGTAGGAGTTGACCTCACTGGCGGTTATTACGATGCTGGAGACCACGTCAAGTTCGGCTTCCCCATGGCTGCTGCCATGACTATGCTAGCTTGGGGGGCAATCGAATATGAAGATGCCTACCAGCACATGGGTCAATGGGATGAGGCTTTGGATGCGATTAAGTGGGGTACCGATTACATACTCAAAGCCCACATCACAGACAGTAACGGTCAAACCGAAGAATTCTGGGCACAGGTTGGATCCGGTGACATCGACCATAGCTTCTGGGGACCGCCGGAAACCATGACCATGGTGCGACCAGCGTACAAAATTGATCCTTTAAATCCCGGTTCTGACCTAGCTGGTGAATCTGCTGCGGCCTTAGCTGCTGCCTCAATTGCCTTCCAATCCACAAACAACAGTTACGCTAATCAACTACTCAATAACGCGAAAGCCCTATTTGACTTTGCCGAGACCTATCAAGGTAACTACTCTGACTCTATCCCCGATGCTGCTATTTTCTACAATTCTTGGAGTGGCTACGAAGACGAACTGGCCTGGTCTGCAACTTGGCTGTACAAAGCAACCGGTGACCAGACCTACTTGGATAAAGCCGAAAGCTACTACCTAGGTATTGATCCTACTCAGACTCAATCCTGGGATCAAAAAGTCCATGGTACTGGCATCCTTCTTGCTCAGGAAACTGACCAGGATAGGTACCGTATCGAAGTAGAACGCTGGCTGGACTACTGGAGTGACGATAGTGGTGAAGGTATCGAATATACTGAGGGTGGACTAGCTTGGTTCAATGACTGGGGTTCCCTACGATATGCTGCCAATACCGCTTTTCTTGCTGGTATTTATAGTGATACCGTTAATGATGGTAATGGTCGTTACTCCGATTTTGCGGCTGATCAAATTGACTACATTCTTGGGGATAATCCCAACAATTTCAGTTATGTCGTCGGTTTTGGCCACAATTCTCCCAAGAATCCCCACCATCGTGGAGCCCATGGTTCTACCACCAATGACATCGAATCACCAACGGACAACCTCAACATTCTCTATGGTGCATTGGTAGGTGGTCCCTCTGAACCAGAGGATAATGCCTATGTCGATGATCGAACTAACTATGCCATTAATGAAGTCGCTCTTGACTACAACGCTGGCTTCACTGGTGCTCTTGCCCGTATGTACCGTGAACAGAACCAACTCAGTCTGGGTTCTAACCTTGAACCAGTAGTGTCTACAGTAGATCCGATCACTAACTTAATATTTGAACCAGTAGTGTCTACAACTAACTCAATAATTGAACTGTCCCCCGCCGGGGAATTCTAAACGGTTGTTATATAGCAGTCGCCAGGGCAGTTAGGACATGACAAAAGTCTCACACCCTTTGTAAGCGATGCAGAGGTGCGACCCGTGGCGAATTTAATTCGCCAACGGAAAGCGCACCTAAGCGGTCTTGGGGGTTTCCCCCACTCGCTATTGCATCAAGAAGCGCAAGAGTTTGACTTCTGACATTTGACTTCTGACAAATGACTTCTGCTATAGCACTACGCATTAAGGTGTTTGACATTGATACAAGCAGCAAAAGCTGTTTTAGTGAACTTTTAGGTGCGACCCGTGGCGAATTTAATAATTAGATGCGGAAAGCGCACCTTTGCATGCATGCCTCTTGCCAATGCCATTGCGCGTAGCGCTATAGAACCCACATTATTAGACTAAAAACCGCTATAGCTCACCCAATTGAGAACTGCTATAAATTACCAATAACTAATCTTCAACCCTAAAGTTAAGTCGATAATTAATCGGTTGAGAAGCTTGAGAAACTACCACAAACTCATAGAAGCCAGATGCTGGCAGCTCCCCGCTCCACTCCCGTTCGGTTGAGTCTTCTAATAGGGGGGTCGTCTTACGGCTAGGACCATAAACTGAAAACAACGCATTTACATCGGTAGCCAGTCTCACTTCCATGAATTGACCACTAGAAAGTTTAGCAGTAAACGCTTTCCCGTCTCCTGGCTCGAGGGTTCCATTGACTTGTTGAACTCCGCCAGCAGCAAACTCAATGCGCTGTAGGGATTTTCCTGATGTCAACGCTTTGATCGTATCCCCAACAATCCCTTGCCACACCTGACCAATAGACTTATCGATAAACTTCTCACCCCGCTGATCTGGAAACTTATGAAAGAATTTAGAATCTGCAATATCATAAGCTGCACGGCTAGAAAGGCGCACCTGATTCACTTGCTGCTTCCAGCGAGTCAGATCTGCTGTCCCATAGCTTCCCAACCCTCTCCGTGCCGTCCGACTCAAATTTAGTAACTCAATCCGGGTCAATAGCTCAAACGCCAGCTTATCCCACTCTTCTCTTAACTTAGCATCCTCTGAACCAGTCCCTAGCTGTCGTTTTTGTTGATTGGGGTACTTGTTCCAAAACGCCTCATTGACTAACTGAACGTAGAACTTTTCGTTAATCTCCAAATTGGCACGACGCTGATCGAGCAATTCCTTGCGCTTTGCCTCGTTTGTGGGAAACCACGAGGGTGGCTTTATGTCCGGTTGATCGATGGGTGATTCCTTTGGTGAGGGTTCCGGCTTAGATCTTTTGCCGAATGTGAACCACCAATTGGTTGCCCAGAAGGTAAAGCCAAATACAGCAGCAGCTAAAACAGATACCAAAACCACCTTGCCAAGCCAATCTAAAACGTTATTATTGCTAGCGCCGGTTAATGGTGTTCCGCTAGCTGGCCTTGCTGGCTGGTTAACCGCTACTGGCTTGGAACCAGGGGCAACTGCTAAGGTCGGTTTAGTCTGAGGGGGTGATGGAGCTGATTGCGGGTCACTGGCAAATTGAAGGTGAGTGGTGAGGTCTCGCAGCACTTCTTTGGCATTTTGGTACCGTTCCCCTGGTCTCGGTTGAAGCATTTTATCCAGGATACGACCTAGGGTGGAGCTAAGGCTAATCTCTCTGCGCCAGTTCCACGTCAGGGTATTGGGGTCAATGATCTGCTGGGGTTCCTGACCAGTCACTAATACTAATATAGTTGCCCCTAGAGCATAGAGGTCACTGTGGGGAAAAACACTTCCTCCTTGCATCTGCTCTGGGGGAGCATAGCCAACTTTACCCAACCGAGTTATGATTGGCTTATTTTGACCAGCCACCTTTGACCCTAGGAACTTCGATGCCACATTTGCTGCTACCTCCTTGACACCGCCAAAGTCAATCAGCACTGGTAAACCATCGGTACTGCGCAAAATCAGATTATCGGGAGAGATATCCCGATGAATCACTCTCATAAAATGGATATATTCCAACACTGGCAGGATTTGGATCAGCAGTTGAGTCACTTCTGCTTCACTAAACCGGAGTCCCTGAGGTCGGCGAGCCTCCAGTAGAGCGCGGTAGGTTTGCCCCTCCACATAGTCCTGAACCAACAATAGGGTGCCTTTGTCCTGTTGTTGTACCTGAAACAACTCACGAAATTGAGGAATTTGAGGGTGTTGCAGTCGATAAAGAACTCCCGCTTCCCGCTCAAATAGTTCTTCTGCTTTTTGTAAGGCGTGGTTACCTTGAACTTGGGGGGCAAATTCTTTTAGCACACAAGGTTCATTAAAGCGGTTAAGGTCTTGAGCTAAATAGGTGCGTCCAAAGCCTCCGTGTCCCAACTCCCGGACGATGCGGTAGCGACCACCCAGAATCTTCCCAGTGTCAAAGGTTTTGGCTAAGGATGGCAGCATCTCGCCACAAACCCGGCAAAACTTATTGTCATTGGGATTCTCATGTCCTTTACTACAATAGAGGGGCGTCATGGGATTTTGGATGTTGGATGTTGGATGTTAGATTTTTTCCCAGGGCTTGGTCCGGGAGACTTGACACAGTGTGTGCTGATTGCTCGACCTGTTGACTCAGTAGTTGACTAAGCATAGGTATATCAGCTACTGTGCTATATATATAAAGATATATAGCATTTCTAAAATAGGCGAGATATATTTTGGATTTTAATTTTGGATTTTAGTTAATAGGCAACAGGCAACAGGCAACAGGCAACAGGCAACAGGCAACAGGCAACAGGCAACAGGCAACAGGCAACAGGGAAAAAATCTTGTGTACCTCATTGCTATGAGAACCGCTATATATCACTATATATATAACTAATTATTCCTGTTGAAGCGTTCCGCAACCTAATTGCTGAAATATGTCATCGACGTATAACCCGGTTTTCGCTGAGGTATAATAACTGGCTATGACTTGGTCTTGCTGGGCAGTTTTTTTCTGTAACATCTGTTTCAATTCCTCCAGTTTTTCTTGATCCACTAAGTCTGATTTATTTAAGGCAGTAATAATCACCCCTTTGGGATTGATGGATAAAAACAGATCGATATGATGAACAATGTGCTCAATGGTTTCCATGCGAGTTACATCAGCAACAATAATTGCACCCTGAGCTCCTTTTAAATAAGTTGGTGAAATTCCCTTAAATTTAGTATGACCTTCTAAATCCCAAATCATCAATTTTATATCCAGCAGTTCTGATCGGGTTTCATCCTTAAATTTTATGATTTTGCGGGAAATTTTCACTCCGACTGTTGAAAGATATTGGTCACTAAACACACCCTCCACAAATCGGCGGATTAGGCTAGTTTTGCCTACACCAAAGTCTCCAACTAGGCAAATTTTTCGATCAATAGTGGACATTGTTACTGGTTGCTGACAACTGGTTTGAACTCTCGGGGATTGTAAACAGTTGTTAAGAGATGGGCGTGGCTCCAAATCTGAACAGGTTTACGGTATGATTTCTTCAGCGGACTTGAACACCTATTGATAACCGACCGTATGTTCCCAGACAGCACTATGGTTTTAGTGTTAGTGATCTATTGCAGTCGTTGAATCACCTCCTGATTCCAGATTGAATAGACAAGGGACTAAAGTCCATAACTTGTTGTGATCTCCTAGCTAAACCAAAGGGGCTTTCAACTGGGTTTGTTGGTAAACGGATCAAATACGACACATCGATTTAACCACAGCGGTTGACTAGCATCAACATCTGGGGGGCGTTTGCCAACCCCACGCACTTGCAGCCGTTTGGGATCAATGCCTTGCTGAACAAGCACATCTTTTACCATTTGGGCTCGTTGTTGTGCCAATCCCTGATTTTCGGTAAGTTGACCCCTAGGATCGGCGTAGCCGATTATCCTCAGGTGCTTTTGAGGATACCGCTCCATAAATTCCTTAATTGATCGGATTTTAGTGCCTATATCCTCTGGTTTCAACTGGGCTGAACCAAGATCAAAGTAGATCCGGCTGGTAACTTCTAATCCGTGGAGTTGTAAATTGTTCTCGACCGACTTGACACCGGGAATGCTCTCAAAGGCTTGGATAATCTTAGGGAAATCTTTAGCATAGAGTATCGCTCCTTTTACGGTCACCCTGCCTTCTGTATAAGATGCTACAATTACCACTCCATCCATTTGATTCAAGGTGTTTCTCACCCGTTGGACTTGAGCTTGGGTTAACTCATCAGTATAGGGGAGTTCGATCACCTCAATTTGATTATCCAACGCTAAGTTAGGGGCCGCAGCTTTGGCAATTTGCTCGACGTTTGAGCGCAGAGCCTGATTCGGTAGCTGTCCAGCTAGCTTTAGTCTCTGGCGATTGGCTTTAACTGTTAAACCATAATCAGACACTTCTGGGGCATAATAGGCGAGGGCAAGTTGAGTTTTTTGCTCAATGCGACGGTTTATTTTAGCCCTATGCTGATAAAATCCCCCAAATACAGCGATTAAACCCAGAAGCCCCAAGCCAAGCACCAATAAGGCCGGGGGTTTCTTGCCTTTTTTCCGATTTTCCTGAGTATCACGACGCCCTTGACTAAGGGATTGATCTAATAAATTTTGTAAAATTCCCTTGACTCCCACCGGGATAGTTGTATTATCTCCATCAAAAGACCTGATCGGTTTACCATAATGGGTAATAATAGTTTTTAGGCTTTCCCGCAACTGATTAATGAACTGCTGGGTGGGTGCCCCTTGAACTACCACGGCCAGGTAGCAGTATCCCTCTACTTCCAGGATGATCTTGGATGTACCATATTCAATAGCATCGATTTCTGCCACATCCCCAGACTGAGCGATACAGTCATTGACAAAGCTACGGATAGCGGTGAGCATTCCTGCTACCATATCTGACTCTAGATGCTGGCTGTCAGAGGGTTGTACCTCGGCAATCACTAAACCAGAGTCTTTGTGAATCAAAAAGATAGCTCGCGCCTGAAACAGCATCACCTCCCGAAACAGCAGTTCCGCTTCAGAAACCCCCTGCACCTTAGCGCGAATCTTGCGCTTAATTGCTTCAACGCTGAGGGCATTTTCCAGCTTCTCATTGATAGCTCGGATTTCTTCTGCTAAGTATGTGGAAATGGTACTGCCAATGACCGGATACAGAGCATTTACCATGGCCTCTGGCTCAATTATAATCTGTTGCCGGATAGCTGCTGCCATTTCTGGTGCGATCGCAAACCCAACTTCCTCTGGACACTCCATGATCCGGGAGGAAATAGCTACTGGAACTGCGGGAGCGATCGCTTCTCCCACACACACTTTATCCTGTTGAGTTCTGTGGTCAATGACTTCATCAATGATGGGAGTCAGGGAATCGGTCACCGAGGTACTGAACTGAGCTACCGTGAGATCCAGCAGCTTAGCCATCACTGGTAGCAATAGCTTAATCAATTCTTGAGGTTGATCAATCCGATGCTCAAGCCTGCCTTGTCTCTGGGCTAGGGTTTCTATCTGGTCACGAAACTCTGCCATTTCTGGAGATATCACCAGTTCTTGCAAAATCTCAGCCAAGATGTCTAATTCCTGGGAGGTGTCGTGATCAGACTGTGATGGCAGGTCTTGGTTGGTTTCTGTGGCTTCGGATTGGACTAAATTCTCAGCTAATACTGGATCTTCGGAATTTTGAGGCATTTGCGGCAGATGCTCCTTTGGTGTAGGAAGCTGTGGTGATGGGTTCTGATGGGGAAAAACTTTGACACCGAAGGATTGGGGTTGATCCCTTTCTTGAGCTAATGGTTCTTTCTCCTGAACCCTAGACGGGAGGCTGCTACTCCCACGGTCAGTTTGAGGTTCAATAGCTGGAACCTCAAGGTCTTGGAATGAATATTTTTGGACAGTGTCTGCCTGATCAGAGGTCATCCCTTGCTGCTCAGATTTAGGGTGTTGGCTAGGTTGCACCGTCTGATCAATAATCTTGAGGTCAACGAGTAAATTCAGTAAATCCTTCAACTCGCCTTCTCGGCTCGAATTGACCTCAATTGACTCTGATCTAGAATTTTCCGGCTGAGAGGCATCAGCCGGATTTTGGTTTGAAAATGCCACTGGTGGCTATCCGTTACTATTTAACCTTTTGCAAAAATTAGCGATGCTCTGAAAGAGCCGCTACCCGATGAAGCGAAGCTTCCGCTAAAAGCGATCGCACTTTGATTTAAAACTAATCTTAGCGAGAAAATCCAGTTAATTTTTGTGGCTGCCATTGCTCGACTGTGCCAAGTCTATTCCAAAGTCTGAGTTTGCTTGATTAACTGGAGATGATCGTCATCATTAGTAGCAGTTTCTGAGGTGACCGTACCATTATGACCTTTGGTCTGTGGTAATCCAGACCACCCATCACTAGCTTCTTTGAGTGCTGGAACCAATTCAGTCCCTTTGAGCCTCAAACCCAACTCTAACAACATGTCTCCGAGATCTGCTTTCGAGGCTTTGGCATCTTTGAGCTGTGCAAATTTAGTTTCCAGCTCGGCCAAGATCTGCTTTCTGAGATTGATCACATCTTGCTGATGCTGTTCTTTAGTTTCTGAAACTGCCTTCTTTAGGGAGGTGGACTGCTTGTAGACTGTCTCGTCGAGCACCTCAATACTCTTAGAAAACTTTTTGTTCAACAGTTCCACCCGTTCCTGAATCTCATTCCTCTCTTCGGCTGCAGTTAAACTAAGATTACTTATTTTTTTCTCGAGGGAATCTACCCCAGCAGCTATTTCTTTTGAGAGAGTCGTTTTGATCTGCTCAACGCGATCGCGTATTTCCTGCTGCCACATGGATAGGTCAGACTCTATCTTCGTGAAGCGAGTATCATACTCTCGCAGCTTAGAGCCAATAATTATATCACGTATCTTCTCAAGGTTTCCCAGTCTTTCCCGCATTTCTGCTTGATTGATTCCATCCATGACCATAAAACCCAAATAAACAATAAACAATGAACTATAAACAATTACTAGCTTGCCCTGAATTCAAGGAGCGTGCCATTTATCTTATCAATCCGATGCTGCTGTGAACCGGAACCGTTGTGTGACAAACATCTTGAGCCCCATCACTAACCAGACAAAATACCTAAAACCTATTACCATTAGCTTACAGCCAAGACTTTTAATCATCTGCACCAAGGATTTCGCCTTGACCGAGTAGGGGGTTCGTAAGCATATGCGCTACAGATGGTGCTACTTGAGGTGCTATCAGCTTATGCGCCCGCAGCGTGGCCAAAGGCCAACGGCTGAATACTTACGGTTACTCTTCGCTTTCGATTTCGGCTAAAGATTTCCAGCCTGCTTGCCACAAGCCAGGATCTTTAAGCTGTTTAGAATTTAGCCAAAAACGGACATTCGGGTCACAAGAAGCTACCATTTCAGCAAACACCCACTTTCCTTGGTTTTTACGATTGACCACTTGGAAATGCCGCCAGCCCCAAGTTTTCTGTTTAGCTGTCCATTTTGAACCCACAAGATGAGGGAATTTCTGTTTTTGAGCCATTTCCTCTATGGTCTGATTATCAACCTTCTAGTGGTGAGTGCTGAGTAGGGAAAAAATTTTCGTTCTTTATTGGTTATACCTAGAAGTTATACGTAGAAGATTGAGACTGTTACACCTGCCACTAACACTGGGTTTTCCGACTTGACCCAAGGAGCAGACAGATAGTTTGAATCTGTTGCAGTCCCAAAAAGTCTGTGTGGTTTTACTTTCCCACTTAGCACTCACAACTCAGCACTACTTTAGCTTCATCCGCCATTCATCCCACGTCCGCACTGAAAGTCGGCGTGGTCAGAAGTTACCGTAAGAATAAAGAAGCCTTAATTAATAAGTTTTAACCCCTTTTTGCATAACCTGTCGCCTGTAAAGGCTTCTTTATTCTAAGGCGCGCGTCTCCGGGATGAATGGCGGACAGGATCGAAGATCGTTTATACTAGATTATAGTAGGGAAGACAAAATAAGAGCTAACCGCCACCTACGTGCTTAAAAATAGAACTTATTGTATTGTTCCGGCGGGTCGGGGCATCCCGGAGACGAAACCTTAGAATAGGGTTTGAAGTTACCGTAAGATCAGGTCGCCTTTTTGGGTTGTAGGTTATGCAGAAAAGGTTTAAAACTATTGTTATAAAGGCGACCTGATCTAAGGTTTCGTCTCTTGCCTTAATCATAAAGTTTTAACCCTTTACCCATAGCCGACTAACCATAAAGGCTGCCCCAGCGAGGGATTGCTCGCTGGGGTAACTTCTGACCGTGTCGTTAATAAAGTAACCCGTGTATCCGTTCGCGATGGCTGGAGTTGGTAAGAAGCCCACACTGTAATCTTCGATGAGCGTGTGGGAGTATGTCACAGTTTACGCCTTGCCAGTATACGTGCGGCTAGGATACCGCCGATAAAACCAAATAAATGTCCTTGCCAAGATACATGGGGCTGTGAAGGTAAGACACCCCAAACTAAACCACCATAGAGGAAGCCGACTAGAATTGATAGAAAAATTGAGGGTAGGTTTCGTTCAAAGAAGCCTCTAAATAGCAGAAAACCTAGGTAGCCAAAGATCAGCACACTTGCCCCAATGTGAACTGAATTGGGAGCGCCCAACAGCCAAACCCCAAGACCACCCACCACCATGGTGATGGTGGTAACGACGAAAAAGTCGCTAGTTTCTTGCAACATTACAAACCAGCCTAGGACAAGAAAAGGTATAGTGTTGGAAATCAGATGAGAAAAACCGCCGTGGAGAAAAGGGGCAAATAAAATACCCCGCAGCCCAATTGGGTTGCGGGGAAGGATGCCATATAGATCAAGTTTCCTTCCAAAAATGAATATATCCACCAGCTCTACAATCCACATCAGAGCGACCCATCCACCGAGGATGATTGCCTGAGTTTTTAACTCACTGGTTATTGATTGTCTTTCCTGCCTAGTCATTGTTGATGAGTTTATGGTGAACAATAATATCGAAACCAATAGACAAATACTGACATTGGCTTACTTCGCAGGTGTTGCTCCATGTCTACAGAGTAACTTAATTGATCAAGGCAATTAACCAATGACTAATGACTAATAACTAAACTAATAACTAATAATTATAAATACTTACAGGTTCTATCGCCTCTGCTAGCTCAAATCCAAATACCCGGGAGTAAAAATACAACTCCCCTTCGAGAGTCCGTTTAATCGTTTCTGCTTTACGAAAACCATGTTGCTCCCCTTCATAGGTAACATAGGCTACAGGTAACCCCTTAGCCTTCAAAGCGGCCACCATCATTTCTGCTTGGTTAGGGGGGACTACCTTGTCTTCTAGCCCCTGGAAAAAAATTACAGGACACGACAGTTGGTCTGTGAAATGAATAGGCGATCGCTTTTGATACAAATCTTTACGTTCTGGGTAAGGACCGATCAAGCTATCTAGATACCGGGACTCAAATTTGTGGGTATCCTTGGCTAGTACCTCCAAATCACTGACACCGTAGTAGCTAGCCCCAGCTTTAAACACATCTCGGAATGTCAGAGCAGCTAGAGTTGTATAACCCCCAGCACTCCCCCCAGCAATGGCCAGTCGCTCACCATCAACTAGTCCTTGCTTAGCTAGGTATTGCGCGCCATTGGTGCAGTCATCAACATCCACAATCCCCCAGTTGTTTTTAAGGCGCTGACGATAGTCCCGCCCATAGCCAGTACTCCCTCCATAGTTAACATCTAGGATGGCAAAACCACGAGACGTCCAGTATTGAATTTTTAGATTAAAGGCACTAGAAGTGGCCGCCGTAGGTCCACCGTGGCTTTTGACAATTAGGGGTGGTTTTTCGGAGGTTGGTGCGGTGTAGTCTTTGTTTAGTGGTGGGTAGAAGAAACCATAAGCGGTCAGTCCATTAGTTGTGGGAAATGCGATCGCTTGAGGCGGCGATAGATAGCCAGTATCGATAGCTAACTCACTCGACTTCCTCAATACATTGATTTGTCCATTTGTCAAGTCCAACTGAACAATTGCAGTTGCTTCTGTTACAGAACCAGCGATCAAAACCGCTTGATTATCAGCTACCTTTAGGTCGGAAATACTGGTGTATGGTGTGGCAATCACCGACTGCTGCTTGGTGTTTAGGTCTATACTAGCTAAATGCCAGTTTCCTTCCTGAGTATAGGTACATATGATTCGATTGGCACCATCGAAGCCATAAGTAGACATGCCAAAGACCCACTGGGGTAGTCCAAACTCGGCTTCCATTTCACACAGGGGTTCGATTTCCCCTCGGGTTGGTTGCCAGCGGTAGAGATTCCACCAATTAGTGCGATCGCATACAAAGTAAAGTACACCATCTGGTGACCACTCTGGCTGAAATACCGACTCATCAACCCCACCAGCAATGAGCTCTGCAACACCTAGAGAACCATCGGTTAAGATTGGAGCTACCCAGAGTTGAGTACCATCCCAGGGCATATTGGGATGATTCCAGCTTAGCCAAGCGAGTTTAGAGCAATCGGGACTTAGGCGCGGCGAGGAGTAAAAGTCACAGCCAGAGGCTAGCACTTGAATATCTTCACCGTTTTCTAGGCTGATGCTAACCAAGGTATTGACTGGTTCCCCATCCACCGTGTGGTTTTCTCGCACACAGATTATACGTCCTCTTTCCTGGTCAATTACTGCATCACCATAGCGCCAGTTAGCTATGGGGGTTAGGGGTTGGGGTTTGGAGCTTGGGGTTTGTTGGTACAGACGTTGGTCAGCCAAATTATAGAAGTAAATTGTGCCATCCTTAACTGCAATTGCACCACCACCATACTCGTTAACCCGAGTACGAGCATTGAAGGGCTCGGGAGTCAGATCAACAGTTTTGCCATCAGGGGTGCGTCGCACGATTACATTGCGTCCAGCTTCTGCAGGTCGCCCTTCAATCCAGTAAACATCCTTTTGATCAAGGGCAATGCTGCCCAACCTAACGCTGCTTTGAACAATCATGTCAGCGCTAATAGGGGATTTCCAGGAACCATAGGGGGCAAGGTGTGGTGGTTGGGTCATTGAAAAGCTGTAATTGGCTCTAAATTCCTTGGGCTATAGGTACTATCATAACCTGAGTGACATACTCCCGACGCTGCCCTAACGGGACAGCGCGGGCTTCTTACCAACTCCACCCAACGGTATCGGCTTTCGCCGACGCTGCGCGAACGGATACACGGGTTACTTTATTAACAACACGGTCATAAGTTACCGTAAGGATAGGGTCGCCTTATTTCATGAGTTTTAACCCTTTTCTGCATAGCCAGCTCGCCTATAAAGGCGACCCTATCTATCGGTTTCGTCTCCGGGATGCCCCGACCCCCCGGAACAATACAAAAAGTTCTAGAACCAAAGTACTGCAGGCGAGCACCTTGAGCGAATTTAATGGGCTCAAGGTGCGAGCACCTATGAAATTTTACCCATCCACAGATAACTCAAACTATCAAGTTTTTTTCGGGATGGAACCCCATATTCGGTGGTTTTCAAGGTTGCTGTTAGTAGGTGGCGGTTAGCTCTTAATTTGTTTTCCCTACTCTTCCTAGTATATTACATTGGCATTTCGACGTTCCGACCCTTGCCCCGCGCTTCCCATACGACGCTCACCCTATCGGGTAGAGCGCGGGGCTTCTCGCGGCTTGGCTAAGTGTCTATGGTTCGCGTTAAAGTAGGGATTCCCGTACATTTACCCAGATCGGGCTTGCTTAAATGCATCCGATTGCGCTACAAGAGTATAGAGGGGCTTCCTTGCCGTACAAAACTCTACAGATCGGCGCATTACCGCAAAGGGGAAGCATTGTAGTTCAGGTATTCGCAAAAGCCAATCTAACAACAGAATTGATTTAGAGATTTTAGAGTATGACTCAAACAGTTACTCACCCCATGGTGAAGTTGCAACGCCATGTGCGTTCACTGGCGGAATCCAAAATTATTAAACCCAGTGACAGCCTTTGGAAAATTGCCCTGCTCTATGGGGACGAATGGTCCTACTGGAAACAGGAACTTACTGAATTCGGGTTTACCATGCAAGACCCGATCAGTGACTTACTAGCTGTGGAAGCCTGGGACGAAGAATGATCTGATCCTGTTTCAGGTTAAGTACTTATCTATCTCTGTTGTTCGTCTATATGAAAATTGACAATTGAAAGTTGTCAGTGGTTAATTGGCTATTAACAATTAGCTATTAACAATTCAAAATTGACAATTAACAAAAGGCGAACAACGGGGATCAACCATTTTTAGAAGTAATTAACCGGACTTGATCTGACTTGTTTCGCTCCCATTTGGCGTCCACGCTTCAATAGGTGGAGCTTGGTCATGGATGAGGAGACAGCGCGGGTAGGGTGAGTATATCCTTTCTTTATTCCCTTATCCCCCTTATCCTAATCACTAGCGATCGCCAAATTATGCCCGTGAAATTTCTGCTCATATTCATGCTTCGCCGACTCCTAAATACAAGCAACCAAAGCCTGCATCAGTTCTTTTGCCGTTTGGTAGCGATCGCAAGCCCTTGGTTGACAAACCCGCTCAATCACTTTCCTTAATTGGGGAGTAACAGTGGGAACGCCTGATACATCAAACCGATATCCTGAACTACGCCTTTGATAATACTTTAGAGGAGCTTCCCCGGTGAGCAGAAATATGAGAGTTGGGCCAATGGCGTAAAGATCCGATTGAGTGCAAGGCTGACCTCGGTCTTGTTCAGGAGCACTATATCCCTCGGCACCAATCCGTGTGCCTGGTATTGTGCCAATTTCTTTAACAGCACCGAAATCCAACATCACAATTCGGTTATCTCGATGGCGCACCATCAAATTCGCGGGCTTAACGTCTCGGTGGATTAGAGGCGGCTGGCGGTCGTGGATGTAGTCTAAGATATCGCAAGTCTGAATCATCCACTCTACTGCCTGGGGCAAGGTGACTGGTCCAGTGCTCAAGACACGTTTTTCTAAATCTTCACCGTGGATCAGAGCCATGGCTAAGTATTTTTTCCCCCCTTCCACAAAAAAGTCGTAATACTGGGGAATTCCGGGATGATTCAGGGTTTTTAGGGTGCGAGCCTCTCGTTCAAACAGTTCTTGAGCCTTGGAAATTTGAGCCATGTCAGCATTCATTTCCTTCAGTACTAGTAGGAGTGGGTATCCATCCTTGCTGTTAACTTTGTCCCAGGCAAGATAAGTGGTTCCCATTCCCCCCTGTCCCAATGTCCGCAAAACATGGTAGTTGCGAATGACTCCCTCGACTGGCACCAAGGGTTGACCACAGTGAATACAGAACAAATTGCCTGGTGCATTGCCTTGGTGTTGGCATGGCTTAGTAGTCTCAGTCAAGGGCAAGGGTGCTAGGGAAGGGAGTTGCTGGGTTTGAACTTGGAATTGCAGCCTCGGACCTTTCTGGGCTAGCTGAATCAGAGCCTTTTCCGGCAGCACCCCCTGGGAAACCAAGACACCATTGAGGAAGGTGCCATTGGCACCCTGATTGACCAACTGCCACATCGGACCCGATGGGGAAGCACTAGCCCTGAGTTCCAGGTGATGTCGTGACACGATCGGGTCATCGACAATCACATCATTATCAGGAGCACGACCAATGCGAATCGTAGATTTGCTCTGAAAGCTCCACTGCTGCACTGGAGTGGGGCTTAACGGATCTAATAGGGTCAGTGTGACCATAGTCAGTTGTCCTTTGTCCAAAGTCCTTTGTGGGTTTTATCCTTTGTGGGTTTTATCCTTTGTCGGTTTTGTCCTTTGTCCAAAGTGACTAACCAGAATCTACTGGCAGCTACTAATCACCTAGCTAATCACTAATCACCTAGCTAATCACTAATCACATACAACTAATCACCTAATTTAATGTTGGTTGAGCCAAGTTTGGTCGCACCTTCACCCGAACTAGGATTAGTGTAATGTTGTCGTGACCATTATGCTCATTTGCCAGCTCAATCAAGTTAACCAGACCCTGATCGAGGCTAGCTCGGGAACTTAGTAAAGGCGCTAAGTGAGTTTGCCAGTAATTTTCCAACAGGTCATTATCTGACAAACCATCAGAACAAAGTAAGAATATAGTATCTTCTGCGATATCTATGAATTGCACATCAGGATTTAGGAATTGCTCACTGCGCGGTCCAAGGGCTTGAGTTAGTTGATAGGCATCAGGGCGAGAGTAAGCGAGCTCTGGATCTACTCCGTGCTGGATTTCTCGTTGACCCACCTCGTGGTCTATAGTGATTTGCTCTAAGCCTCGTTTGCGAGTTAGACGATAGACCCGACTATCTCCGACATGGACAATCCCTACCTTGGTATTTTGAATCAACATCATGACTAGAGTCGTACCCATTCGACCGCTGCCAGAGCGAGCATTTTGTTGGTTGATATCGAAAATCGCTTGATTTGTTACATAGACCGATTTCCTGAGACTATCTTCTGTGGGAAACTCGTCTTGCCAATTTTGTTTAAAGTAATTCTGGAGTACCTCTACTGCCATAGAACTGGCTACTTCCCCAGCCGCATGCCCTCCCATGCCATCGCAGAGAATATATAAACCACGAGCTTGTATAGTTCGACCAATGGGATTTTCCTGCTTTTTGAGTTGGGTCTCGATGCCAAAACAATCCTCATTATGATCTCTTTGATGACCAATATCTGTAATACCGAGATCATCGAGACTCTGCAAGCTCATTGGCAACAGTACCGTTGGCATGTCATCCCCTTGTTGCTCAATTCCTGGTAGATCAGACAATAATTCCTGGCTATCAGGAGGTTGAGTGTCTGCCGTTGCCATTTCTGAGACTACAGCCTCAGTTAATTCCATACCGGATTCGTATGGGTCAGATTCTTGTTCGTGAGCAATGGCTTGCAGATGCGATCGCAATTCCTCAATGGTTTCAATTTCCTTTGTACACAACTGCCGGACAACCGTTGACAAGGAGGTAAATTGAGTTCGCTGGGACTCGTTAAATAATCGTTGCCACAGTTGTCCCAAATCCTCTAGGGTTAGGGGATTTTCCTCCCTGTCGGGATATAGACGCTCCAAACCTAGTGCTTGGTCTTCATCCACCCGGAGATTCGTCAGTTCCAACAGACTCTGACGACAATGCCAAGGCTCTAGAGCTTGCCAAAGCTTTGCCATTTCATCGAGCCAGTATAGGATTTGCAGTTTAGAAAACTCTTCGGACCCCCACAACTTACTCAGTAACTGCCATTCTGAACGGTTTTCTAGCAGGATTATCGCCTTACCATTTTGCTGCCAAACATCATGAATTTCTGGCACGCTAGGGTAACATAAGTCCTTGAGAGCCAAATAGGGTTTAGCACTCTGTGGGATATCTAGGACTTTCCAAACGTCTACGTTTTCTTTCGAGGAAGGTTTTGGCTGCTCTAGGGTTGTGGATAGATCAAATTTCTCTGGAGACAATTTTGTTTGATTAATCAGGGCTTCTAGGGGAGACTTTTGTAACGGTTGGCAGTCCAAAACTGTGACAAAGATACTATCATCTGTTGTCTTACTTTCCCCGATCTGATAGAGTTGATCAGGTTCTAGTACTCTGTAACGCTTACCCTGGTCTAGATAGACAATTGTTGCTGTCTCTGAAGTTGGGTTTTCGAGATTAGGAATTGACCAGCTCGAAGCTTCAGTAGATTGAGGTTTCTTCTGTATTGGGCTAATCTCTAGTAATGGCTCCTCTGATGATTCTAGTTCCACTTGATCACAGCCACTTCTGTTGTTTATCGATGCTTCATCAGCGAAGACTGTTGATGCTTGGGACAAGGTGCCATCATCCCCTGGCTCTGTTAGTATAGTATCCGATTTAGTTAGCCACTCTTGTGTTGTTTCTAGGAATGATGCTGGCTGGGTTAGTTCCCTCTCGGTCTGGTCAGACTCTGGTTGGGAGACCGCTACTGCCGTAGCCTGCTCAGCTGAGGAGTCTGACACCTCAACCGGAGTTTGAGGAGAATACTGGGGGGACCTTGCCGAATTTTGCTGCTTAGAAATAATTGCCCTCCAAACCGTTCCTGTGAAGGCACCGCAGTTGTGACAAGTTTCAGCATTTAGGGGCACTTGGCTAGCGCATTCATGACAACTTTTATCGGTTAGGGAAGTTCCACATCGTTGACAAAACTTGTTGGTATTTGGGTTCTCGAACTGACACTGGGGACAAACTAACATAATGGAACTTCCTTAATCCTTAAATTCCGCGCTTTGGTGGGTAACTTTTAAGATTTCATCTAACTGCCATCTAGTTGGCCATGCTGTAATCTATGATGGCAGCTTTTAGCAGCATAGCCTGATTCCAATTTTTACGCTGTCGTGCAATGTGATTTCATGGTATAATTAAATTAATTTTTTAGTAACTATTTTTTTATAGGCTACACCCTATAGTCTACCCAGGGAGCATAGGGTGACAACAAGCAAACGGTAAACTAGCTCTATTATCGCGCCTTTCTGCCAAAGCCTCTACTCTTATTCCAGCAAACAGCTGCTATTGCTATATACAAAAGTTTAAACTTTTATTCCGGTAGGGGCGAATAATCTCTTGTATCTCTCTAAGTAGAGTGCGACTCTCAGGTCAATCTGGGCAAGCTTTTGCTTATGAACATTAAACTATCTTTAATCATCGCTGTGGTCTTAGCGGCAACTATAGCAATTGCTCTTCATCTATCATCTCAGCAACAGGTTAGCATATCCCTAAAAACTAATGATAACTCCAGTAAGACCATTCAACATCCAAAAGCCAAGACAAAAGTGCTTGAGTTAATGTTAAAAACCAAGACCTGTGTAGAGTGTGATCTGATGGGTATTGATTTGAGTGGACTTGACTTAAGTGGAGTTGACTTTAGCAGAGCTGACTTTAGCCAAGCTAACTTATCCGATAGTAACCTAGAGAACGCTAATCTCAAAGATGCCAAAGTGATTGGTGCTCGTTTTGAAAACGCGAAGTTAACCTCTGCTGACTTAGATGGCGCTGACTTTAAAGATACTAACTTGAAAGGTGCTGATCTCAGTGATGCTAATCTCCTCAATATCCGATTGGCTAATGCTGATTTAAGTACTGCTATTCTTAATCGTACTGAGCTTCGAGAAGCTGACTTGACTGGTGCCAATATGGAGCATGCTGACTTGAGTCATGCTAGTATTTATGGTGCCATTTTGAGGGAGGCTAATCTCACTGGTGCTAACCTTTATAAAGCGAATTTGCGTTACGCCAATTTGCAAGATGCGGTATTAAAGGGTACTAATCTAAAAGGCGCTGATTTACAATTTGCTGTGATGCCTGATGGCAAAACTGTTTATGGAACGGATGATTACTGAGCTCTAGGACAATGAAATTAAGAAACTTGCGTGTAAAAAAAAATCCCAATTCAAGTAGGGTGGGCAAAGTAATCTGATCTAGAAGACTCCTTTGAACCAAACTGTTTTTGCCCACCCTACTACAATTAAAAAAAATCCCAATTCAAGTAGGGTGGGCAAAGTAATCTGATCTAGAAGACTCATTTTAACCAAACTGTTTTTGCCCACCCTACTACAATTAAAAAAAATACTCTGTTACGTCACCTGACGGCTGACGGCTGACGGCTGAATGCTTACAAATAAATTATGCTGCCCCTGGATTAAGTCGCCTCATTTCCCAGGTGGTGTAGGTACCAATCGGACTCCAAATTATGTAGGGAAGTAGTAACAAAAACGCCACCAGGGATACGGGATAAATCAGTAAACCCAGGATAAGACTTAATAAGGCACCTGTGCCACCAATAATGGTGCCAACGGTGAGGCTACGAAACAGAAACATCACTGGTGTATAAGCCATGGTGATGATTTCTAGTAGTAGATATAAACCCATCAGCAACCAGGTGCTTCCGCTACCTGGGTCATGCTCCCAAACTATATACGCTGACCAACCACCGCAAATAAAGATAGTTATCCAGATTAGGGGAATTGCTCCCTCGAAGGTGAGCCATTCCGGACGACGTAGGCGATAGAACCATCTGACTCCTGCCGGTCTGGTGATTAAGTTACCAGCGAATGCTACTAGCAGGGTTACCGCTGCAATTACCATCCAAGATTTAATCATTATTTTGGCCTTGCTCCTAAATTCCCAATTTCCTCAAAAATGAGCAAAAATGTAGTTTGACCCGGTGGTGCGTTACGGGCAGCAACCTAACACTTGCGCTCGAGGATGAACATGAGGGCAAGCCCGCCCCTAACGCACCCTACGCACCCTACGCACTCCCGATTCCCGATTCCCGATTCCCGATTCCCGATTCCCGATTCCCGATTCCCGATTCCCGATTCCACCCTCCTGCTCAACTAGTTCTTAGATTTATTTGTTATAATATTCGATAATTTTTGGATAAATTCTTGAGTGAATTGAGTAAAGGCTTTGGCTCCTGGTGCTTGGGGTTCATTGACGACCACAGGTCGAAACTCATCCACGGCTTTGGCAACCGCAACATTCCTGGGAATTTCTATAGTAAAAATTTTGTCTTTCCCAAAATTATCGGTCAATCGGTTCTTGACTTGTGTCGCCATATTGGTGGCGTGACCAAGGGAGAAAAACAGAATCCCAATCAGGGTTATCCCAGAGCGATCGCTTTGTACCAGCTTTTTGATCTGACCTTCTTCGAGGATGCCAATCCCAACCACTGATAAAGGTTCAGGTTTGGCAGGAATGAGATAAAAATCACTAGCAATAATTCCGCTACGAGTGATAATATTCTCACTTGGAGGGAAATCCAATAGAATAAAATCGTAGGTTTGTTGAACTGGCTCAAGGGCACGCTTAATTAAATAATTTTCTAGCTGATTCCAGTTGTTTTCAAACTCTTGGGGATTATCCTTTGACTGAGAAAACAGCAATGCAGCCAATAGAAAATCATTGTAGGTTTCGATATCCCCTGGCAATAAATCTAGTCCATCCACTCGACAAATATTGCGCTGAATCGCTTGTTCAACGGGAATATATGCCTGAGTGGGTGACTGAATCACTTGATTAATTATTTTTTTTAAGGTTCGGTCCTCCTTCTTGAGTTTAGCAAATTGCACTGGAGGCATCAGGCTTAGGGTAGCATTAATCTGGGTATCGAGATCAACGATTAATACTCGCATGCCATAATCTTTGGCAAGACAGGTAGCAAGGTTGACGGTGGTGGTAGTCTTGCCAACACCGCCTTTCATATTGACTATAGAAATGGTGTATCCCAGTTTTGACAAAAAGAGGTAACATAACGTGAAGGTCATTGCAGTATACCATAACAAAGGCGGCGTCGGGAAAACCACAACGGTGGTTAACCTAGGGGCAGCTATCCGAAAAAACCGCAAAAAAGTGCTGATCATCGATCTTGATAGCCAAGCGAATGCTACCTTTGCTACCGGACTGGTTAAATTTCATGACGAAGCCTTTGATGATATCAAAGAGTGTAATATTCTCCATGTTTTGCAATCTGAAGAATTCTTCTCAATCTCGGAAGTAGCTAGAAAATCTGAATTCAGCAATCCAGAAATTGATGTGGTTCCTGCTCACATTGATCTGATGAAATATGAGCTTGATATGAATCAGCTTGATTTTAGCCTGCTCATGCTGATTGATAAACTAGACGATGTTAAAAATTACTATGATGTGGTAATTATTGATACCCCTCCCTCTTGGAATTTATATGCTAGAATTGCTTTAATCACTGCTGACTTTTTAATCATTCCTTCAGACCTCAAGCCTTTTTCTAATCAAGGCTTACTGAATGTCAAAGATTTTATCAGAGCGATTAATGGCTATAGAAAACAAATCCAAATTAAGCCGCCCCTTAACGTCTTGGGAGTGTTGCCTTGTAAAATAGCAACCAATAACATGTTCATACAGCATACCTTGCCAAAACGGATCAAAGCAATTTCCGACCGCTATGGCTTTGATGTCATGAAGAGTGTTATTTTCGATCGAGATGATTTGGCAAAGTGTGCTGAACAAGTTGAAAAAGTAGACAATCAGGATATACCGTCTCCTGTGTCTGTGTTGGATTATAAACCATATTGTATGGCTTCAGAAGAATTTCGGTCTCTTGCCCAAGAAGTTTTGGAAAAAATAGGGATGTAAGCTATCAGCTATCAGCTATCAGCTATCAGCGAACAGCGATTAGCGCTACGCGCACGCTACGCGAACAGCTATCAGCTATCAAATGATGAGCATTTTTGACCTTACCAAAAATACCTATATACTTTCTTTACTCTTGCCTCTTGCCTCTTGCCTTTCCCAAGCGCGACTATGTTAATAACTAAACTCAAAATGCTATAAGTAGGTACACAAAATTACTTACACATTTTACAAAAAAAAAGCTTTGCAGGGTAAGGGTTACAGAGATTTGCAATAGGTAATTAATTCTGTGTAGGTGCTTAAAAATCGGTGTAGTAATTGTGATAATTATTGTCCCCTAATCCCGACTCCCGATTCCCGACTCCCGACTCCCGACTCCCTATTCCCTACTCCCTATTCCCTTCATATAATGATACTGACAGAACGCTTAATTATTTTCAGCCGCTATCCAGAGCCGGGAAAGACTAAAACCCGGATGATACCAGCTCTAGGAGCGGATGGTGCGGCAAAGCTTCAACGTCGCATGACGGAACACACTGTTGCCCAGGTCAAGGAATTTACAACTGGTCGCCCTGTGTCTGTAGAAATCCATTTTGCTGGTGGTAATCAACAGCTAATGGAGAATTGGTTAGGCTCAAATCTGGTCTATAAACCTCAGAGTGATGGGGATTTGGGCAAGCGAATCACAACGGCATTTCAGTTATCGTTTGCGGAAAGCATGACCAAAGTTGTGATAATTGGTATTGATTGCCCCGATTTGAATAGTTCGGTGATGAATCAGGCATTTGAGGCTCTAGACAATCATGATTTAGTACTTGGAGCAGCTAAGGATGGCGGCTACTATCTGGTTGGTCTAAGTCGATTGATTCCAGAGTTGTTTGTGGGAGTGAATTGGGGAACATCTGAGGTTTTGCAGCAAACCGTGGATATTGCTAACAGTCTTAACCTAACTATCGGGATGCTTTCCGAGCTTACTGATGTTGACCGCCCAGAGGATCTGTGGGTAGTATCAAATTTGATGGGAGTAGGGAATCGGGAGTAGGGAATCGGGAATCGGGAATCGGGAGTAGGGAATCGGGAATCGGGATAAGCATTCAGCGGTCAGCGGTCAGCGGTGAGCTAAAGGCTCACGCTGCGCGAACAGCTTTGTGGAACAGGCTTTGGCCTTGGCCTTTTGGCCTTTTGGCCACGCTACGCGAACGGCCACGCGTGCGCGTTTGGCCACGCTGTGCGAACGACGCTGGGACTTAACTCAGCATTATTCGAATGCTTATCTCTTTCATTAAATAACTGATCACTGAAAGCTGAAAGCTGAAAGCTGTTCGCGTAGCGTGCGCGTAGCGCTAATCGCTGTTCGCTGTTCGCGTAGCGTGCGCGTAGCGCTAATCGCTGTTCGCTGAAAGCTAATAGCTTACGTTTTGGAACTCTTAGCACTATGGAGTTTTTCTGAAAAGATTGTGATCAGCTCCATGATGTCTTTGACTAATTCTTGTTCAACGCTGATGTCTTCTGATGATTTGTTGATAATTATTACTTCTGTATTGAATTCTTGACACATCGCAAAGACTAATTCAGCACTAACTCTAAGCAGCCTATCTTTGTGAGTAATTACAACTCTGCCAACATTCCCCTGCATGATTCGCTTGAGCAGTTTCTGTAAGCCTTTATTTTGGGAATTGATTCCGGCACCTGAATCTTGAATTGTCTCATACTGCCAACCATTAGCAGTACTAAAAGACTCTAAAATCTTGATTTGCTTGACTAAATCTTCTTTTTGGTCTTGATCTGAAACACGGGCATAGTTAATGGTTATCCGATCATCGATCTGACCGACATTTCGTGGTGTAATGTGTTTGATATCAGCTACATAAAATCGCCTATGACCACTAGGAGACCGTTTTGACCTAATCTTTCCTGCATCTGCCCACCTCCTTAAGGTTTTAACTGAGACCCCTAGCTCACTGGCTGCTTCTCCAATACTAATGGTTAACCCTGACATGTTGGATTTATCACCTTATTTTAATTAAGTTTAATCAGCTATCAGCTTTCAGCTTTCAGCTTTCAGCTTTCAGCTTTCAGTTATTAGCTATCAGCTATCAGCTTTCAGCTATCAGCTTTCAGTTATTAGCTATCAGCTTTCAGCTATCAGCTTTCAGCTATCAGTTATTAGCTATCAGCTTTCAGTGATCAGCTATCAGCTATCAGTGATCAGCTATCAGCTATCAGTTATTATCAGCTATTAGTTATCAGCTTATGGGTTATCACAGCGTCGTTCGCACAGCGTGGCCAAACGCGCACGCGTGGCCGTTCGCGTAGCGTGGCCAAAAGGCCAAAAGGCCAAGGCCAAAGCCTGTGCCACACTACAGATGGTGCTTTTCAATAAAATAAGCTGACGGCTGACCACTGACGGCTGACCACTGACCACTGACCGCTGTTCGCGTAGCGTGCGCGTAGCGCATAGGCTGACCGCTGTTCGCGTAGCGTGCGCGTAGCGCATAGGCTGACCGCTGACCACTGACCACTGACCACTGACCACTGACCACCTAGTTTACCTTTTATTATATCCCTTTAATGTAATAAATGTCTAAATATGGATACAAATTAAGGGAACATTGGTTATTTCCTACTCAAGGATGCTAATTTGTCAGAAACAATGCCTAAACGTCTTGCGTGATAGTAAAAATTTCCATTATCATCCCGGTTCTCAATGAGGCTAGTCACATAGCTGATACTTTGGCTACGGTTAGGGGAGCGTCTAATGTGGAAGTGATTGTGGTAGATGGGGGCAGTGATGATGAAACTGTTGCGATCGCACAATCAATGGGTGCTAAGATTATAGCTGCTGGTGCCGGTCGCGCTAGTCAAATGAATGCTGGGGCTGCGGTTGCTACTGGAGATATTCTACTGTTTCTCCATGCTGATACCCGTTTACCTAAAGGATTTGATACCTTAGTTCGCGAAGGGTTACAAGACCATGAAACCGTGGCTGGTGCCTTTGAATTAGCCATTGATGCTAACCTGCGGGGGGTAAGGCTAATTGAGCGGATGGTGAATTTGCGATCGCGTTTTTGCTCTCTGCCTTACGGTGATCAGGCTATCTTTATCAAGACTAAGGTGTTTACAGACCTGGGGGGTTTTCTTAATCTACCGATTATGGAAGATTTTGACTTGATGCGACGCCTCCGCCACCTAGGTAAAATAACTATCCTTAGTCAACCTGTGCTAACATCAGGACGCCGTTGGCAGACCTTAGGGGTTGTGAAAACTACATTAATTAACCAACTGGTGATCGTTGCCTATCATTTGGGGGTTTCTCCTCACCGGATTGTGGGTTGGTATCGTAGAGCAAAAGGATGAAGAAGTCGGGAATCGGGAATCGGGAATCGGGAATTGGGAATCGATGTGTGACTATTTATCAAAAAATAGTGGGAACGCTTAGTATACAAAAGCTAATAATTTTATAAATGGCAAATGTTTTCGGAGACTGACAACCATAGGGATAAGCGCGTTTCTATCATAGAGGTACTCCCGATTACCGACTCCCGATTACCGACTCCCGATTCCCGAACTCTAGTTGAAGCATGAGCAATTATAGTCAAATTCAGTCTTATCAAGATTTGCGAGTTTGGCAAAAGGGAATGGATGTAGCGGAGAGTTGTTATGTTATCACCAGAGAATTCCCTAAACAGGAAATGTATGGGATGACTGCACAGATAAGGAGAGCAGCTGCATCAATTCCTGCTAATATTGCAGAGGGATATGGACGGGAGTATCGAGGAGAATATGTTCAATTTCTTAGAATAGCTCAAGGCTCTCTCAAAGAATTGGAAACCCATCTTTTCTTATCGGTCAGAGTTAAACTGGCTAACTCGGTCGCGGTTAATCCGATTTTAGGTGAGTGTGAAGCTTTAGGAAGAATGCTACGTTCTCTAATTCGGTCATTGCTAGACAACTCATAATTCCGGAGTGGGGAATCGGGAATCGGGAGCGGTGCGACCCGTGGCGAATTTAATTACGGGTCAAGCGCACCGAGGGAATCGGGAGGAGTAGATAGTAGACCTATGCGCAAAAGTAGTTTTATGATAGTGTTTGCATCAATTCTTGTCTACTGTTCTGGTGATCCCCTGTTCCAGACAACTGCCGCGAAGTCAAGTCTTTGTGTGACTAGTTAAAGAATAGTAGACTTCGTTTGATGGAAATAGTTTTGTGGAATAGCCATCTTGGTAGAATAGCCATCTAACCTGGAACGGGCATCTTGCCCGTTGCTCCTGTTACAATTCTATTCGACTCCCGATTCCCGATTCCCGATTCCCGATTCCCGATTCCCGATTCCCGATTCCCGATTCCCCACTCCCGATTCCCGATTCCCGATTCCCGATTCCCCACTCCCGACTCCCGATTCCCCATGACTACACAAAAACAATGGCGTTCAGAAATTACTGCACTTCCCTCTTGGTTGCGACGTCCGATTGGTAATGCTAGTGACATCTCAACGGTGCAGCGGATTATTAAACAACGGCAGATTCACACCATTTGTGAGGAGGGACGTTGCCCGAACCGAGGTGAGTGCTATTCTCAGAAAACCGCTACATTTTTGTTGATGGGACCGACATGTACACGGTCTTGTGCATTTTGTCAAGTGGATAAAGGTCATGCTCCCATGGCCCTAGACCCAGAGGAGCCCCAGAAAGTAGCGGAATCGGTACAGTTATTGGGCTTGCGGTATGTGGTGCTGACCTCTGTGGCTCGGGATGATTTGCCAGACCAGGGTGCCGGTTGGTTTGTCGCTACCATGGATGCCATCCGCCAACTCAATCCAGGTACTGACATAGAAGTGCTAACAGCAGATTTCTGGGGGGGTAAAGGTGATCACGATCAAATCTCAGCAGAGTTGCAACAGCAACGGATAGCAACGGTGGTGGAGGCCAAGCCAGCCTGTTACAACCACAATATTGAAACAGTCCAGCGCTTACAGGGCAAGGTGCGCCGGGGAGCACAATATCAGCGATCGCTAGATGTGCTCAGCATTGTCAAACAACTGAATCCCGCCATTCCCACTAAATCCGGATTAATGTTGGGCCATGGGGAAACCAAAGCAGAGGTGATTGAGGCCATGGCGGATTTAGGTAAGATTGGATGCGATCGCATCACCCTCGGTCAATATATGCGTCCCTCTCTCCAACATCTACCGGTACAAAAATACTGGACACCGGAAGAGTTTGATGAGCTAGGTGCGATCGCACGGGATATGGGGTTTGCCCATGTTCGTTCCGGTCCTTTGGTTCGTAGTTCTTACCATGCGGGGGAAACTTGAAGGTTTAAGGTTCAACTGTTAAGTTCTAGGGAATCGGGAATCGGGAATCGGGAATCGGGAATCGGGAATCGGGAAAAGAGAAAAAATTCTATTTACCTGATAGTTCTGAAAAACGCTGTCTCCTAATCATTACTATTGATCAAAATATCCCCATCTCCCCATCTCCCCACACTCCCCACACCTCCCTATCTCCCCATCCCCCCATCTCCCACACTCCCTATCTCCCCATCTTCCCACTCCCTCGGTGCGCTTGACCCGTAATTAAATTCGCCTAGGTCAAGCGCACCGCTCCCGATTCCCGACTCCCGATTCCCGACTCCCCACTCCTACCCTTTCACCTTCAAGGCATAATCCCGGAATCGTTCTAAATCTTCCTGGATGGTAGATTCAACTAGGTTACCTAAAAATAAGTTATCCATTAACTGACCAAGAATGCCGGGAATGCCGTAAGCGATAGTCAGCTTAACGATACTGCTATCCTTACGGTCGTAGAAGCGCACTGCACCTCGATTGGGCAAACCATCTACTGATTCCCACTGAATAATCTGGTGTGGGACTAATTTCAGAATTCGAGAGAGCCAGCTAAACTCAAAACC
>NZ_JAAHHE010000629.1:0-2683 GCF_010692525.1 Moorena sp. SIO3B2 | reverse complement strand
AAGGAGAGTTTGGACTCCTGGGGGAAGCCGTTGCACCTGGCTTTGAATTCCGTGACATGGAGATTGCTCAACCTGAAACATTCCGTCAGCAATTTCCTAACCTGTGGGATCAGCTAGCCCCATATGTGAAACAGAAAGACATCAAGCGAGAGTTAGCCACTTAATTCATTGAGTGGGTGTGGAGCGTGCCGGGATTTATCCCGGCTCTCGTGTAAATCAAGGAATTCGTTTAGTTCTTGCTAATATTTATAAAAACTCTGAGAGACTTAATTCCGATTCTTTAGCCATTTCTTTGAGTTTGTTCCAGCCTTCCTGGGTTACCGAAACACTATAAGACTTTTTCCGTTCTCCATGGATACTAGGTCTTCCTTTCTTTGTAATTTGTTCAGGCATTTGCTTGACACTTAACTTCTTGCGGGATACAATTAAGATATCACAGCAATAAGTCGATGCAAAATGTATGGTTGTCAGCAGCACTTAATAAAGACGACTATTGAAAACCAAGCCATCATAGAGTTCATTTGTTCAGAAGCTAATAAACTAACGAATTGCGGCATATATTATTGCCGTCAGATACTGTTTAAAGCGGGGAAATACCTCAATAACGCAGAGTTGGACAAGATAATGAAGACGAACGTCCACTTCAAGGCAATGAGGTCTGCTTGTGCTCAACAAACCCTGCACGGAATTATCGAGTCTTTCAAGTCTTACAAAGCCCTAAGCAAACTGTACAAGAAAGGCCAACTCAAGCATAAGCCTAGGATTCCAACCTACCGGAAGAAAGGGGGGCTGGCTGTAGTCAGTTATCCGGCTCGGTGGGTGAAATTGGTAAAAGGGCAGCTTAAGTTTACCTTGGGGAAACAGGTTAAAGCTTGGTTTGGCTTTGACCATTTCTTTTTGCCAATGCCGTCTAATATTGATCACAAGTCGATAAAAGAGTATCGTTTTGTGCCAAGAAATGGCTGTTTATACCTAGAGTTTGTTTATGAAAGACCAGCCCCTGAACCTGTTACAAAGACAGACCAAGTCTTAGGCATTGACCCAGGACTCAACAACTGGCTGACTTGTGTTTCCAATATAGGTAAATCTTTTATCATAGATGGAAGAAAAGTCAAGTCTCAAAACCAGTGGTACAACAAGCGCGTAGCTGCGATCAAAAAAGGAAAAACCCAAGGGTATTGGGACGAAGATCTAGCTTTATTGACTGAAAAGCGAAATAGACAAATGCGCGATAACGTCAATAAAGTTGCTAGATTTATCGTTAGCTGGTGCCTAAAAAATCGAGTTAGCACAGTAGTTTTTGGCTGGAACAATAGAAGTAAAGACAGTATCAATATTGGTAAAAAGAATAATCAGCAGTTTGTACAGATTCCTACTGCTAAATTAAAGAGTCGAATTGAACAGTTATGCACTGAGTACGGCATCAAGTTCGTTGAAACAGAGGAAAGTTACACCAGCAAGGCTAGCTTTTTAGATCGTGACTTTTTACCTACACTCGGCGAAAAACCCGTTCGCGAAGCGTGCCCTTCGGGCTTGGGGTGGAAAGAAAGCGGAAAGCGAGTAAAGCGTGGACTTTATAGATCTGGATCAGGCGATTTAATTAACGCCGACTGCAACGGAGCCTGTAACATCCTCCGAAAAGTAGCGACACAGCTAGGGTTCTCCCTAGCTGAGGTCGGTAGGGCAGCCTTGAACCTGCCACAACGATACAAATTAGATTCTCTATCTAGATCGTATCGTAAAGCGTTACGGAGCGTGGTTTTAACCCGCGAAGTAACATCAGCTTAGAATCTACGTGGTTTCAACCCGTAGAGAGTTCAAAGTAATTGATAACTTCCAATCTTCATCCAGGGCAAACGCATCTTATTTTGAAATGCCTACTGGATATGAGATTCATAGGATAAATATTTATACTTATTAATTTTGAAATCTCTGTTAGGTGCGCTTTCCGCATCTAATTATTAAATTCGCCACGGGTCGCACCTCTTGATGCAGTTGCTCATGGTTTTGGGTCTGTGTGCGGAACTTGCTTCCGCACCTTGTAAGCCCCGTGGAAACCACGGCAGTTGCTCATGGGGGAGACCACGGCAGTCGCTCATGGGGGAAACCACGGCAGTCGCTCATGGGGGGAACCCCCGCATGAAGGCGCTGCCTCCCCAAGACGGCGCTGCCTCCCCAAGACCGCACTGCCTCCCCAAGACCGCACTGCATCGCTTCTGAGTAAAGCTTATATAATTTAGATGCGTTTGCCCTGAATCTTCATCCTAAGCTGTTGTGCATTTAAATTGCACAACAGCAAGGCAGAAGGCAGAAGGCAGAAGGCAGAAGGTAAAAGAGTTTCAGGGGGTTTTTCCTGATTTAATGAAAGGTCGTTTAAATGCGCGACAGCTTAAGACCTTAAATTCTTTAACCTATCGTAGAATTCATGGGAATAAAAAAAAGCACCAGGGTCTGAAAAACCCATCAAACAATCTCTGAATTGGAAATTTAAAAAATGAATATCGAAAACCTATTAGCACAACTTCTTGTCTTTAAAGGTCTGACCGAGCCACAGCGTCAAAGGATATTAGAAATTAGTGAAATTAAGCAATATCAATATGGTGAGCATATTTTTGACGAAGGAACAGACAGTCACGATCTCTATGTTGTCCTAGAAGGCAAAGTTGATATTTTGATCGACCCA
>NZ_JAAHHE010000628.1:0-2683 GCF_010692525.1 Moorena sp. SIO3B2 | reverse complement strand
ATATAGCTGCCTCTTCCTCCTGCTCCGAAGTCCCTGCTCCGAACGCGCCCCGCGTGGCCTACGGCCTCAGTCCCTTTGGCAAAGTGTTAATTTAGCATAACAAGTACGGAAGAGCCAAACTTGACGCTTCATTTTTTATATTACAAATGTCATATAAAAGTAACTCAAGCAACTCATTTAGCAATCTGGTTTGGGTTTAGCTTGTTCTGTAACGGGTAGCTCAATGGGAGAGCGCCAATTTTGCCCGAAAGGGCCGAAGAATTGAGGGTTATCGTCTTCTAAACGAACCCCACCCTTGATTCACCGGAGGTTGCGGGTTCAAATCCCGCTCCGCTACACCAACAAATAAATGGGGCAGGTAGCTCAATGGTAGAGCGGATGGCAAGATCCTTACATCTTTGATTCACCCCTTGCCTGTAAAGGCTGAAGAATTGAGGGTTATCGACCATCCTTTTCTCATTCATAAGCTGTCGGGCATTTAAACGACATTGTCTTGATCCCAAGCGCGAGTGATGGAAACCCGCGTGGGGCCGACTGCATCGCTTTATTAAATCAAAAAAAAACCTGAAACTCTTTTCCGTATCTTGATGCAAAGCGCGAGTGGGACAAATCCCCCCATGAAGGCGCAGCCGTCGCTTCAGCATAGCTGCCAAAGGCCTAACAGCTTACTACATCAAAGTAGATTCAAACTCCTACTAGAAAAATGATAGGAGTAGAATAGAGGACAGCAGTAAAAACGGGGTTGTGGAGGGAAGAACGTTGGATGAGCTGAGAACTGCGTTAGAGTTAGCAACCGTTGAAGAATTACAACAAGTGACAGACATTCTATTCTGTCGTAGGTTTAATCCTTTAGATTACCTTCAGCTCCCTGACCCAATCGATATCCAAAGCCAAAACCGTGAAGCTTGGTTGGATTCCCTGGAAGACCGATTTCGCTTCTTGGCAGCAGATGGGGTAACAGTACTCAAGGGACGCACGAGTGAAGTAACCTACCGACAAGCCCTGATTCAAGTTTGTCGTTACCTCAAAATTCCTTATTCTCAACGTCTGACTACAACTGACTTGGAAGCAGAAATATTTCTTCACCTAATGGAGAAAACCTGGAAACGCTTACCAACCCAAGAGCAGCAATCCCTAACAGTACAGGTACAGAAATGCTTAGCTAAGTCAAAACTCCCTGAACCCTTACCTGTACAAATCCAGCACAATCCTATCGACTTTTTACTCAAAGGTGGTAGCGCCCTAGCATTGACCTCGATTCTAAAGCCAATAATACTGCAACAGGTGGCACGCCAGTTTGCCCTGCATTTCGCTCGCTATCAGGTGGCTAAACAAGCCCTAGTGAAGGGGGGTTTGGCAGCAGCAGCTCAGTTTCAGAACTACTTGACAGTACAAACAGCACGACAGGGAATGGCACTCAGTGCTGCTCGTTATGGGGTTACTCGGAGTGTTTTTGCCTGCCTAGGTCCGATCATGTGGAGCTATTTCTTCGTTGACTTAGGCTGGAGAGCGATCGCAACCAACTACGGTCGGATTATTCCAACAATCTTAACCTTAGCACAAATTCGCCTGACTCGTGCTGAGTGCTGGGAACCAGTTTAGATTGATAGTAGTGGTTAGTGGTTAATTGGTTCTTGGGAAAGAATAGACATCCAAACAATCACCTACAAATAGGTTGGAAGTGCGCTAAGCTGGGAACTCTTATCTTTCCCCTATTTCCAGCTTTAGGCGCAGTGGGGTTAGTTCTAGCTGTGGGAGATACTTGGCGGCAAAAGTACACCAGTATAATCTCAAAACCCCTAAACTGGGGATTGGCTATTTTGAGTATCTGGCTGCTCATTACTGCTAGCTTAGCATTTAACCCCACAGAAGCGTTCCTAGGTTTAGGGAATTTTATCCCCTTCTTCGCCGTTTTCGCTGGTTTGTCTACCCTAATCAAAACCCCAGCACAGCTGAGGCAATTAGCCTGGATTCTAGTTATTCCTTCCCTAGCAGTAACTATAATGGGTTTTGCTCAGATGGTTTTGGGTTGGACTAGCCCAAAACTATTATCACTAGTCTTTGGTTCAACCTTGGTAGCTAACGGGAATCCTCCAGGTCGGATGGATTCAGTGTTTTTGTATGCCAATATCCTAGCCGCTTATCTACAAATACCATTAATTTTAGGGATAGGGCTGTGGATTGAGAGGTTTCAAGCTAGGCGTTGGAGCTGGCATCGATTCGATTATCCGCTGTTGTTCTTGAGTGTGGTGGTGATCGGTAATGCGATCGCATTAGTTTTGACCAACTCCCGCAATGCTTGGATAATCGCTGTTTTGGCTTGCCTTGCCTTTGCCCTTTACTTAGGTTGGTACTGGCTGGTCACAGCAGTTACTGCTGCTGTTGGTAGTGTTTTGTGGGCATCATTTGGTCCAATGCTAGGGCGTCAATGGCTGCGTAGTATTGTCCCAGCATACTTTTGGATGCGATTGTCTGACCAGTTGTATCCCGACCGGCCCATCGCTACCTTGAGGACAACCCAGTGGAAATTTACTTGGTCAATGATTCAGGAACGTCCCTGGTTGGGTTGGGGGTTACGCAATTTCACTCCTCTTTACCAGTCACAAATGGAAGTCTGGCTTGGTCATCCCCATAATCTACCTCTAATGTTGACTGCTGAAACTGGCATCCCAGGCACACTGAT
>NZ_JAAHHE010000627.1:0-2696 GCF_010692525.1 Moorena sp. SIO3B2 | reverse complement strand
AGGCCTGGTAAGTGACTGGAGTCCGGACGGGCGGGCTGATGGTCGGGCTGATGGAAGGGCTGATGGTCGGGCTGATGGTCGGGCTGATGGTCGGGCTGATGGTCGGGCTGATGGTCGGGCTGAAGGAAGGGCTGATGGTCGGGCTGATGGTCGGGCTGATGTTCGGGCTGATGTTCGGGCTGATGCTCGGGATGATGGAAGGGCTGATGTTCGGGCTGAAGGAAGGGCTGGAGAGTTCAGAAATTGAAACAAAAACAAGTCCAAATCAAGGAATTTGGAAATCAGCTCGTAATGCTATAACTGTATATCTGATGTTCGGGCTGATGGGAGGGCTGATGGTCGGGCTGATGGGAGGGCTGATGTTCGGGCTGGTGTTCGGGCTGATGGAAGGGCTGATGGTCGGGCTGATGTTCGGGCTGATGTTCGGGCTGATGGGAGGGCTGGACAATGGTGGTAAAGCCTGCATCCAACACTTCATCCTCCGCCTTGTCCTCTACCGTAACAAATACATCCCTTGGAACTATGCCCGCTTCCTCGACTATGCCGCCGATCGCATCTTCTTACAAAAAGTAGGAGGAGGCTACATCTTTATCCACCGGATGTTGATGGAACATTTTGCCGAGATGGAGCCTGAGAATTTAGAATTTAGAATTTAGAATTTAGAATTGGAAGTTATGACTTCTGACTTCTGACTTCTGACTTCTGACTGGGCAATAACCTGACTAGCAAGATTAAACTCAAATTCTAGAGCTTCATACTCGGCTTTTACCTCTGGATTTGCTAGAACTTGCGAGCGAATATCATCCCACTTAATTGTCTTTGCTTTCATTTTTTATTCCTCTTGTTTTGGTAATTATAGCGTTTCTAGGATTTATGAAGTACGCTTCTTAAGCTCAAAGTCCCCCTTGATAAGGGGGATTTAGGGGGATCCATTTGTACCTCATGGCATAGAGAATTGCTATAGTTTATCTATTGGTTAATTAATTATTTTCCTGTGCTAAAAATTTCGCTCTAGGATATTCGGCAATTTTAATATTCTACATTCGCCCATTCTACTTGGTGGTGCGTTACGGTGCGGCTGTCCCAAAACTGGCTCTAGGGGTTGAACATCAGGGCAAGCCCGCCCCTAACGCACCCTACGCACTACTTCCCTCTCCCAGGGATAATGTTCCGATCACTATTGAAGGCTTTTGTATACTATGATTGGTAGCACTATATAGCAGTACGCATTAAGGTTAAGACATTGGTACAAAGTGAAAAGCTCTTGTAGTTAACTGTTGCCTTTTGCCTTTTGCCTTTTGCCTTGCGCATAGCACTATCACTAGTGATCTACCTCCTTTAACAGGTGGTGAGGTTTTCCCGGAGCAGTAGAAGTTGCATGAACTTGGGTCTTGGACAAACGATCGGTGGACGCTATAAAATTATTCGTCAGCTGGGACAAGGTGGATTTGGTCAAACTTTCGTAGCTGAAGACCAACACTTGCCTGGTGACAATCAGTGTGTGGTTAAGCAACTCAAGCCAGTAGCCACGGATCCCTTGACATTGCAGACGGCTAGGCGACTGTTTGAGACGGAAGCCAAAATCCTACACCAGTTGGGAAGTCATGAGCAAATTCCCCAGCTTTTTGCGTATTTTGAAGAAAATCAAGAATTCTATCTCGTCCAAGAATTGATTGAAGGGGAAGACCTCAGCCAGGAACTTGTACCGGGACAACAGGTGAATGAAGATCAGATTATTTCCCTGTTGCAGGAAATCCTGGAAGTTTTAAAATTTGTTCATCAACAGCGTATTATTCACCGAGATATTAATCCCCAAAACATCCTTCGGCGTAAATCAGATGGCAAATTAGTACTGATTGACTTCGGTGCTGTTAAACAAGTTAGTACCCAAATCCTAGAAGGGGGGAACACTGGCTTTACCGTTGCCATTGGTACTCCTGGCTATCGACCCAGTGAACAAGCCAATGGTTACCCGAAATTAAGCAGTGATATCTATGCTGTCGGGATGATCGGGATTGTTGGTTTAACCGGTTTACGTCCTCACCAATTGCCCCTTCACCCTGATACAGGGGAAATCACCTGGCATAACCAGATATCAGTAAGTGCTGAATTAGCCGATACTTTAGATAAAATGGTGTGCTATGATTTCCGAGAGCGTTATCAATCAGCTACCTTAGCATTACAAGCACTGACTACTATAACTAATAATAATAACACAAATACTAACACTACTAAAACTGGCGCTACCTTAGTGTTGGGAATTGCTTCATCTATACAACCCCTGCTCCCTAAACCCCGACGATTCAAACTAAAAAGGTACCAAGTGTTAATGTACACCGGGGTAATTGGATTAGGGTTTGCAGCAAGCGTTTTTATGGTGAATGCATTCAAGGGAGCTAATGCTACGGATTGGTATAACCGGGGCGAAACCTTTTTAGAATTGAAGCGCTATGAACAGGCCCTGAACGCTTATAATCGAGCTGTGGAAATCCGATCAGAATATGCTCCAGCTTGGCAAGGTCAAGGTAAGACTTTGTTTGCACTAAAGTACTATGAAGAAGCTCTAAACGCTTACGACCAAGCGATTCAAATTGAGCCGGATTATAGTGCAGCTTGGAAGGGTAGGGGTAAAACCTTGGAGCAGTTGGAGCGTTATGACGGAGCAATTAAAGCCTTTAATAGCGCCCTGGAACTCC
>NZ_JAAHHE010000626.1:0-2697 GCF_010692525.1 Moorena sp. SIO3B2 | reverse complement strand
ATTTTGCCCCCCTAGCCCCCCAATTCTGGGGGGAACAAGAATCAATTTGCTGGTAGAAGTCCCCCAAAATTGGGGGACCAACGGGGGCTTGGATGTAGCAAATGAGACTTTTCAGACAACCTCTAAAAAGCGCTACTCCCGACTCCCGATTCCCGACTCCCGACTCCCGACTCCCGACTCCCGACTCCCTACTCCCGACTCCGTCACCCAAATTAAAACTGCTATAAATGAAGACATAAATTCACACCATAAATTCAAACAATGATTCGAGCCTACGCAGCCCACGAACCTGGTGGAGAACTGAAGCCTTCTGAATACGACCCAGGGGTTTTGGGGGAAGAGGAAGTAGAAATCAATGTGGAATACTGTGGTATTTGCCACAGGGACGTGAGTATGTTGGATAACGAGTGGGGACTAACTCAGTATCCCTTTGTACCAGGTCACGAGGTCGTTGGTACCGTGGCCGCATTGGGAGAGAACGTGACCACGCTCCAAGTTGGACAAAGAGTGGGACTAGGCGATCGCTTAATCTCTTAGCACCATAATCCCTTAACTTTCACAATTGTGTGTCTTTTCTTAACAAACTCAGCAATTTAAGGATTAATTCCATAACTAACCTTAACAAATCATCATTATAATCCCGCACCACTAATCGGTTATAATGAAATTGGGATGAACAAATACATCCTGATGATTTAACTTCTAGGGAGGCCAAAAATGAAATTCAATATTTTGGCAACGCTAACTTTAGTCGCTTCTCTGTTCTTCACCGGTTCAGCCGTAGCTGAAAACCCAGACCAGGTGCAACAGTTGCTTTCAACTGGTGAATGTCCAGGGTGTAATTTAAAAGGAGCGGATCTATCGGGTGCACATCTACTTGGGGCTGATTTGAGGAATGCTAACCTGCAAGGAGCAATCTTAATTGAAGCCAACCTAGAAGGTGCTGACCTGACTGGTGCCAACTTAAACGGGGCTAACTTAACCCAAGCCTTTGTCACCAACGCTAGTTTAAACTGTGCTAATCTCAACCAAGTGAATTTGACAGCGGCCAAGCTTTACGACACCGATGTGTCTGGAGCTGTCATGAACAAAGTTACCTTAACTAATGCCGAGATATTTGAAACTGGCATTGGCATTGGTGGTAGTGCCGAGGAATTCAATTTCAATGTCGAGTGTAGAGTAGATTCTTGACTGTCAAGGTAGGGTGGGCAAAAACATTTTGGTTGAAATCAGTATTAATGATTAGACAACTTTGCCCACCCTACTGTCAAGGTGGTAGGGTGGGCAAAAACATTTTGGTTCAAATCAGTATTAATGATTAGACAACTTTGCCCACCCTACTGTCAAGTTGGTAGGTGGTAGGGTGGGCAAAAACATTTTGGTTGAAATCAGTATTAATGATTAGACAACTTTGCCCACCCTACTGTCAAGGTAGGGTGGGCAAAAACATTTTGGTTCAAATCAGTATTAATGATTAGACAACTTTGGCCACCCTACTGTCAAGGTGGTAGTGGTAGGGTGGGCAAAAACATTTTGGTTCAAATCAGTATTAATAATTAGACAACTTTGGCCACCCTACTGTCAAGGTGGTAGGGTGGGCAAAAGCATTTTGGTTCAAATCAGTATTAATGATTAGACAACTTTGCCCACCCTACTAACTCTATTGGTATCTGTGCAGCTCAACCATTAGTTGTTATGATTGGGAACTAACCCAAAAAATCCCAAGGGAGGGAAAGTTGACCGAATTTCTAGATTTTCTTAAGCACAAATATGCTTATGTTGCCATTGGTGAATTCAAGCCAGGCAAATTTCAAGAAGCTCAGGATCTTTACGAGAAAGCTGTATCTACCTATATCCAAGGGTTCAAAGGCGCTTACCTACTGCAAGAACCGGGAACCGATAGAGGCATTGCTGTGATCTTTTGGGAAAGCATAGCAGACATGGAAGATCATCAAAGTGAAGCCTATGAGGCAATCTTAAACCAAATGTCTCACTTGTTTACCAAAGCTCCCACCACATCGTTCTACGAAGTTTGCAGTGAAATCCAGCCTCCCAATTAGCTGGAGAATTGAGAATTGAGAATTGAGAATGAAGAATTTAGAATGAAGAATTTAGAATGAAGAATTTAGAATGAAGAATTTAGAATTTAGATCGCATTAGCCGTAGGGTGCGTTAGGGGCGGAAAGCCTCTGATTTTTTGCCTCGTTGCCAGGGTTGACATAGCCAGCCCCGTAACGCACCACCTGTCCAGTGCGATCGCATTCAACAAAATATATACAAATAATATCTCAAGAGCGGATGGGGGGAATCGAACCCCCATCATCAGCTTGGAAGGCTGAGGTTTTACCACTAAACTACATCCGCACTGTTTCCAGCACTTCTAGCATCATAACATAAGAAAATCAAAGTGCCACATTTTTTAGCTTCCGGCAAAAGAAGCCCCACAACGAACATGCGCAGCATGAGTGTGGGATGAATTTTGCACAGAGTCTTTCACTTTAGACCAATCGATGTGTTATACTGGAAATACTGACTTTCAAAGCCGTTCGCGTAGCGTGGCCAAAGGCCATAAATGCTGGGAAGTTGGTCAAACATTATTAAACAAAAGACCAAGAAAACAGAGCGGCAGGGCAGTCCGTTCTTAAAGCCCAGCGCCTCCTAAGCAATAGCTGGATTGGCTGGGAAGCCCACACTGAA
>NZ_JAAHHE010000625.1:0-2701 GCF_010692525.1 Moorena sp. SIO3B2 | reverse complement strand
CGTTTTGGGATATTGTGATTGATTCTGCTTTTGAGCCGAAAGCGCTTTTAGGGTTGCTCAATAGTAATTGGAAAATTGTGGAAGCGGCACTGTCGATGGGGTTGATGAGTCGAGGGTATCGCCGGGGGTTGATTCGTTATGGGTTGTTGTCTGGGACTAAGTGAAGGGAGCAGGTCAAAGTTGTAGAACATATGAACTATAGCAATCCGATCTGATTCGTGAAATATAGTGGCCGAATCGCTATAACCCTTGCCCAGCAAGGATTTCCTATTTTGCTGATTGAAAAAATGATTTAGTAGGATTGCTATAGGTACTATCAGAGCAAGCTAAAACCGATGAGGGGGCTATAGTTTTAGTCCAAATTTTCTGCATAAGTGACATGCTCCTATAGCTAACTGTATTTTGTAGCTTTAAATTTTAACTAGGGGTAAGTCATGAACCACTTTACTATAGTGATGGAGTTTTTGGGCGATCGCGAAAGATTCCTGAAGGAGGTTGACCAAGGGATTAGGATTGATATCAAAATTATCTCTTTATTAATTGCCAGCTCGGCATTTTTTGGGATTTATGGTGCAATTATCGGCTCGTTTAGTAGCCCTCTCCAGATTATCTCTTCAGCTATCAAATTACCGGCGCTATACTTGTTAACGCTGTTGATTTGTTTACCGACTTTATATTTTTATGAGATTAGCTCAGGCTCTAAACGTAGTTTTGGGCAGTACCTAGCTTTGCTTTTGGCGGCGACATCTGTGATTAGTGTGATGCTATTTGGCTTTGCTCCTATCACTCTCTTTTTCCGTCTCTCGATTGATGATTATACATTTTTTCAGCTCTTAAATATAGTAATATTTGGCATCACTGGGTTAATTGGTGTCAATGTGTTTTACCAATGCATGGGATTGATCACTGAGCAAGAAGCTGAAGAAAACAAATCTCGCACTAGACTTCTTAAAGCTTGGTTAGTGCTGTATGGATTTGTTGGGAGCCAATTGGGATGGACCCTCAGACCATTTTTCGGAGATCCTGGGGAACCTTTTGCCGTATTTCGCGAGCTAGAGAGTAATTTTTATCTGCATTTGTTGGAGTTAATTGGTAAAGTGCTGGGTTGGGGTTAAGGCTTACTATTGATTTGTTGTTTTGAAGCCACACTTGTGGCAGCTATAGCGCTGCCCGCAGCGCTATTTATTCTATCGATAACGGATGGGATTGCTTGGGTGGAAGTAAGAGGACTTGATTTATTCGCGGTGTGATTTTCACTACTGACTGGTGGGTGATTGGGATTGGTTAAAGATATCAGAAAATGGTGTAACAGGAGCGAGATGATATGTCATCAAATTTAGGGAATTTACAGATTACGTCAGAAGATATCAGAAACCTGGTAGATCTGAATTTTGCTAAGCTTGTGGCTATTGATTTTTGTCGGGGGTTTATCTTTAAGAAGCCTAAGCATATGTTATCGGTTCTGTTAACTGAGATATTTATATTGGGTCTGAGTTTAATTTTATTTTTGCCTCCAATCCTGATTTTTATGAAAAATTCTGGCAATTTGCCTGAAGACCAGGCTGGGACAACGGGGCTATTTAGTCTATTGGTGGGATTGTTTGTGTCAGGAATAGTGATTGGGAATGTATATTTATATAAACAAGGGAAGCGAATTAAGTCTTTGGTTAGGTTAATGGATCAGGTTGATAACTATAATGGTGTGATTAAAGCGATTGAGTTAGCTGAACGGATAGAGGCGATTGAGGGGTCAAGTACTGAGTTGAAACAATCTGAAAGCCGTAAAAAAGTTATTGACTCTCTAGCTATTACTAAACAAAGTTTAGTGAATGCTTTACAAGTAGAAAATTTAATCAGAAGTCATGATAATTTAATTGACAGTCGTCAGGTATTGTTAAGCAATCTTGATGATAATTTTGCTACTTTGATGGCTTTTGAGCTGAGTGAGGAAACTGGTGAGTATGGTCGCTTACTTAATCAGTCTCTTCAGATTGGTATGAGTGTACATAAGGAGGTGATAAATTTACAAGGTAAGCGGTAGTTAGTTGAACGCGATCGCGTGGCCGAAAGGCCAAAGTTGTCTGTCAGAATGCAGAATTAAGAATGCAGAATGCAGAATGGAGAATGGAGAATGGAGAATGGAGAATGGAGAATGCAGAATGGAGAATGCAGAATGGAGAATGGAGAATGTAGAATGTAGAATGTAGAATGTAGAATGTAGAATGTAGAATGTAGAATGTAGAATGTAGAATGTAGAATGCAGAATTACAAATTCTTAATTCTTAATTCTTAATTCTTAATTCTTAATTCTTAATTCTTAATTCTTAATTCTTAATTCTTAATTCAAAAATAAGGTAAGCTGATACCTAATCCCTATTAGATAACCATTTTTCTTTGATGCGTTGGATTTGTGCTTGAAAGAGGGCTGCTTTTTCGGGATTGACCATGGCGATGAAGTTGGCATAGCCTTGAATCGCTGCGATTACATTACTGGAGTTTCCCCAGTGTTTGCTGTCTGGACCGTCTTTTTCGATTTGATAGAGGGTGGCACGGAAGCGTTTTAATTGTTTTCTGGAAATATTGAGATGGTCGTTGACTACAATTCCTGTTACTTCTTGCTGCTGGGATTTCCGTAGGATTCGGGTCTTTTGTTGATTGATAGTAAACCCTTCGTGAGCTACTACGGAGCTGGTGCGTTTTA
>NZ_JAAHHE010000624.1:0-2712 GCF_010692525.1 Moorena sp. SIO3B2 | reverse complement strand
GATTATTGCCCATAGTGAAAAACAGGGTTATGCTCAGGTTTATTTAAATATGAATGAGCTACCTTTAAATAATTTAGATAGCTTTTTACAGTCCTTTTGTGTACGAGTTGCTGATAACTTAGGATTGCCGGATAACTTAGACAGTTATTGGAAAAAGCGTTTACCCAGCAAGGTAAACTGCAAACGATACTTAGAGCAGTATTTATTAAAGTCTTTAGATAGTCCAGTAGTTTTGTGTTTGGATGAAGTAGAGCAAGTCTTTTCTCATCAAGAGGTGGCTGAAGGGTTTCTGACTTTGCTGCGCAGTTGGCATGAAGATGCTAAGAGTAAAGAGGTTTGGAAAAAACTACGATTGATTGTGGTTTATGCTACGGAAGTTTATGTTAATTTACCTACCGATCAGTCGCCGTTTAATGTGGGATTACAGATAGAATTACTAGAGTTTACTGAACAGCAGGTTAAGGGCTTTGCTGAGGCTTATGGGTTGAATTTGTCTGGGGATTCAGTAACGCAACTGATGGCAATGGTGGGGGGACATCCTTATTTATTGTCCCAAGCTTTTGATTATCTCAAGAATCACCAAGCAGGAGACAACACACTGGATACCCTTTTGGTTAATGCCCCCACAGAAGCTGGAATTTATGGCAGTCATCTCCGTGAACTGTTAACTAGTATTCAAGAGCATCCCGAATTGCTGGATGCTGTTAAATTATTAGTTAGTACCACTAAACCCGTGCGCCTGGATGCTACTATCACTCGCAAGTTGGAAAGTATTGGATTGCTTGAGCGCTATGGTAATGATTGTAGTTTGATATCTAATTTGTATCGTCTGTATTTTAGCGATCGCATTTTGGGGAGTAGGGAATCGGGAATCGGGAATCGGGAATCGGGAATCGGGAATCGGGAATCGGGAATCGGGAATCGGGAATCGGGAATCGGGTAATAATATTATTATCAATAGACCAGGAAGTAGAATAACAATGAGCAAAACTATCTTTAACTATACCTAATTCTTAAAAACCACTTATTCTCTCTCCCCATCTTCCCACACTTGCTACACTCTTATCACTGCTCCCTGCTCCCTGCTCCCTGCTCCCTAAAACCTAAAAATTTGTACCTCACCGAATGCCAAACCGCTGTAATGACCAATCAACACTCAACAATCTACAAAGTAGGAGGTAGTTTACCTCAGGATGAACCGACTTATGTGACCCGACAAGCGGATCAGGAGCTTTTTCAGGCATTGATGGCTGGGGAGTTTTGTTATGTGCTGAATTCCCGACAGATGGGTAAGTCTAGTTTGCGGGTAAGAACGATAAAACGCTTGAAAGAAGAGGGATTTGCTTGCGCGTCTATCGATCTGACCGTGATTGGTAAAGAAGATATCACGGTGTCGATGTGGTATGAAAGTTTGATTATGTTATTGGTGGATGATTTCGAGCTTTTCGGAAAGTTTGATGAAGACAGTTGGTTAGACGAGCGTGCTCAAATCTCTCCGGTGTTGTGCTTAAGTAAGTTTATTGAGCAGATAGTGTTAAGCAGTATTCCGGGAAAGATTGTTATTTTCCTGGATGAAATTGATAGTATTATTAAAGTTAGGTTTAAAGATGATTTCTTTGCGTTAATTAGAGCCTGTTACAATCAACGAGCCGAAAAGCCAGCTTACAATCGTCTCACCTTTTGTTTGCTGGGGGTGGCAACTGCTGCAGATTTAATTCAGGATAAACAGCGCACTCCGTTTAATATTGGTCAGGATATTCAATTAACTGGGTTTACCTTTGAGGAGGCTAAAGGGCCGTTGGTTCAGGGTTTGGTAGGTAAGGTTAATAATCCTGAACAGGTGTTAGGTGAAATAGTAAACTGGACGGGGGGACAACCGTTTCTGACTCAGCGCGTGTGTCGTTTGGTGGTGCAGACTTGGGAATCGGGCAATAGTCTTTCCCTAGACCAGATCGTGCGTAGCAAGATTATAGACAATTGGGAAGCTCAGGATGAACAGGAGCATTTGAAGACCATACGCGATCGCATTCTCAGGAATGAGCAACGGGCTGGTATGCTATTGGGTTTGTATCAGCAAGTGTTGGAGCACGGGTGTATAGCTGCTGATGGCAGTGAGGAACAGACGGAATTAAGGTTATCGGGGCTGGTGGTTGAGCGCCATGGTTGTTTGGAAGTTAACAACCGGATTTATGGGGAGGTTTTCAATTCCGATTGGGTCAAGACAGAATTGGCTAGACTACGTCCCTACTCTGAAGCGTTTACCGCTTGGGTTGATTCTGGGTGTAAGGATGAGTCTTTTTTGTTGCGGGGGAAAGCATTAGACCAGGCCGAACAATGGTCTAGGGGAAAAGCCTTAAGTGATTTGGATTCCCAGTTCTTAAGAGCTAGTCAGGTTTTAGACAAGCGAGAAGTCCAAAAGGCTTTGGCTGCTGAGAAAGAGGCTAGTGAGATATTAGCTAAGGCTAAACAGGAAGCGGAAGCTTTGCTAGCAGAAGCCAAATTATTGACACGACTAGAACGGAAAGGACTTATTATTTTAAGACAGTTACAGGATAATGCTTACTACGGCCCCAGTACAATAGGGGAAACGCTTTTGTATGAAGCAGTAGAGACTGGGCAAGAGCTACTTAGTATAGTAAAAGATGGTTGCCCCCTGGAGCAATATCCTGCTACTAGTCCTATAAATGCCCTCCACCAGAGTATTAGTCAATT
>NZ_JAAHHE010000623.1:0-2729 GCF_010692525.1 Moorena sp. SIO3B2 | reverse complement strand
TTCTACAATTATAAGTTAGGTTCAATAGCACTTTTAAGTTAATGCAAACAGGAAACGTCCATATCTATGTCTGATATGGACGTTTCTCAAGGTCACTTCAACGGGTTTAGAGAAATTGGACTTGAAGGTTAGCGATCGCGCTGAGGTCCATGAGTCAACCCTCTGGACATCAGGCGTGAAAATGTTTAGTTGACTGACCCGCTTTCTCTGACTGCTTTAACCAGCCAAAGCAAGGAAATCGGGAGTCGGGGAAATAGAGTTGCTTAGGATATGCTCACTTGAAGCAACTCCAACATCTGAAATTCAGTTAGCTGGGTAATTCCTAATTCTTGAGCCTTTTTTAATTTAGAACCAGCATCCTTCCCAACCACCAAATAATCAGTTTTGGCACTAACGGCACTAGTAACCTTACCACCAGCGTCTTGAATCAAGTCTTTCGCGTCACTACGCTTAAGGGTAGACAAGAAACCAGTGATCACAAAGGTCTTCCCAATTAAGGCTTGAGTTTCGTCTAGCGCTATATGTTTAGTAGAAGTTCCTAACTGTAAACCCGCTTCTCGCAATCGAGCAATCAAGGTCTGGTTGCTGGAAATCTGAAACCAGCCCCAAATAAGCTGAGCAGTTTCTGGTCCAATGCCATAGGTTTCCCCAATATCAGTGGCGGTTGCTTGAGCTAAATCCTCAATGGTAGGAAAAGCCTGGACAAGGGTTTGAGCATTGACACTACCCACATGACGAATCCCTAAGCCATAAAGAATTCGCGACCAAGGTTGAGTTTTGGATTTTGCGATCGCATTTAGCAATTTTTGGGCTAACTTACGTCCAATGCCATTCAATGACACCAGCTGGTCTAGGGTTAAATTATAAAGGTCAGCAACAGATGTTACTAAGTCTTGGTTTACCAATTGTTCTATAATCTTTTTACCTAAACCACTAATATCAAGAGCATTACGACTTGCCCAGTGGATGAGAGCGCCCTTAACAATGGCAGAACAAGATGAATTAATACAGCGAGTCATTGCTTCACCTCTAGGACGCACCAACGGTTGATTGCAAACAGGGCAATGGGTAGGCATCTCGAAGGGTTTAGTATGGTTGGGGCGTAGCTCTGGTAAGACACGTGCCACCTCCGGGACAATCTCACCCGCTTTTCGTACAATTACCGTATCCCCAACTCGCAAATCTAATTGGGTAACATAATCACTATTGTGTAGAGTAGCCCGTTGTAATGTTGTGCCTGCCAATTGCACTGGTTCTAAGATAGCCAAGGGCGTCACTGCTCCAGTGCGTCCCACATTAACGGTAATTGCTTTCACACGACTAGGAGCCTCTTGAGCCGGATATTTCAGAGCGATCGCCCAACGAGGAAACTTCTGGGTAAACCCCAATTGTTGTTGTATCCCGAAAGCATTGATTTTTACCACCACCCCATCGGTCAGGTAGGGTAAATCTTTCCGTTTCCCATCCCACTCATTGTAATAATCCTGAGCATCCTGTAGGGAATTACAAAATTTCCGATGGGGGTTCACCGGAAAACCAAGCTTTTTCAACAGCTCTAGAGCATCCCATTGAGAATTCGGCATTGGGATGATGTACTCCTGACTACTATCCTTATTCGGAATATGTAAGGTATAGGCAAAGAAAGCCAATTGCCGCTTTTGCGCAATTCGGGATTCTAATTGGCGCAAGGTACCAGCAACGGCATTACGAGGATTAGCAAGCAGTGGCTCACCTGCTTGTTCCCGTTCCTGATTAATCCTCTCAAATACATCCAGAGGTAAGAATGCCTCACCACGCACTTCTACTAAACCTGACAGTTGATCTAAGTCAAGTTGGTCTAGATTAAGCCGTAAAGGAATGGAGCGAATAGTACGGACATTCTGAGTAATATCTTCTCCTGTGGACCCATCGCCCCTGGTTACTCCCCTGACCAAAATCCCATTTTTATAGGTTAGTGCTAATGCTGAACCGTCAATTTTGAGCTCGCAAACGTATTCAGTATTGACTTCTGAGCGTTGGGGAATATCACCAGAAATATGACGCTGCCATCGTTCTTGCCATTGGCTAAATTCCTCAAGATTAAAGGCATTATCCAGACTATAAAGGGGGATATTGTGGCGCACAGAGACAAAACCAGTAGCTGGTTTTTCTCCTACCCGCTGGGTTGGACTATCAGAGGTTACTAACTCAGGATACTCTGTTTCCAGCTTTTGCAGTCCCCGGTAAAGTTGATCGTAGATGGCATCTGCCATGATAGGATTGTCCAGGACGTAGTAGGCATAACTAGCGTTTTGCAGCAATCGGCGCAGCTCCTGAACTCGCTGATTTACGTTAGAGGTTATTTGTGTCACAGGGGTAACTATCCTTGATAAAGATTGTTCTGAAAATTAGCGATCGCGCTGAGGCTTGTCTTCAGATAAAGATTCCCATTCGAATGACTTATCCATATAATGGCGATATTTCTGTGACCATACCAAAATCAAATATTGCGAAATATTATCTGCTTTATCATCCTCTAACATTTGCTTATAAGAATTTATCATACTATTGGCTTGTCCAAACCATAGTATGACTTTATTGGAGCGTAAAAGCAAAGGATTTGGTTCTGGTTCTTCATTAGACTCTAAAGACATAACCAAACAACGAATCGATTCAAGCCCATCATATAAATCACTCTGGATAATAATCCTAAACGAGAATCGTTGATCTATCTTATGTAATATTTCTTC
>NZ_JAAHHE010000622.1:0-2733 GCF_010692525.1 Moorena sp. SIO3B2 | reverse complement strand
GAACTTGTAATCATCTGAATAGTTATTTGCTGTTGTGCTAATGCCTCAAAAAACTGAGCCACAACCAGGGGTTGTGCCACCATACCACCCCCAACTAGACTAACTTTAGCGATGTCTGTATCCACTATAATCTCCCCACAAGCAATACTTAGTGCTAAAGCTTTTAAAGCCATGGATGCTGCTTCAGCATCAGCTTGGGCCACCGTAAACGCAATATCACAAGTGGGGATACCATTAAGCCTCTGACAGCGTTGAGACTGAATAATCATATCAACACTAATATTTTCCTGTGCCAGTTGTCCAAAGAGTTTTGCTGCCATTCCCGGTTGATCTCGGACATGGCGAATTGTGATACAAGCTTGGTTGAGATCAAGAACAGCACCGCATACTGGGGATGGGCTTGAATCGGTAGAAAACTCCTGAATTGAATCAGGTCCGAGCACTACAGAACGATCAATCTCAAAAGCCTGACACAGAGCAGCAACAGCGCGATCGCATACCTCAGCATTAATCACACAGGTGATCTTCAACTCAGAGGTAGAAATCATCTCAATATTAACTCCCGCCTCTGCTAGAGTAGAGAACATTTTAGCTGCAACCCCAGGACGCCCAATCATACCAGTCCCAGTAATTGCCACTGTTGCCATGTTCTGCTCTACCATCATTTCTACCTCTGCAGAAGTAATCAGCTCTTGAGACATCTTCGAAAAGTATTTTTCTGATAGTGTTTGGATCAATTCTTGTCCACTGTTCCCTGTTCCCTGTTCCCTGTTCCCGACTTCTGCAAGAAGTCTTTTGAGTTTAGTTTCACTCACTGCAGCTCCTAAAGTCTCACCTTGTTCAAAACCTCTGTTCACTACCGTCAACGCAATATCCTTAGCATCGTCCTCCTGAATTGACTGAATAATCAGATTAACATCCAGATTCTCACGAGCAATTTCACCAAATAACCCTGCCGCTACCCCTAAACGATCCCGCCCTTGCCATCGGGCTACTTTTACCTGATTTGTTTCCAATTCCACCCCATATACTGCCTTGTTAATCTCCAAGCCTTTCAGAGAACGAGGTTTAGCTATCGGAGAAATTATCCTAGTTCCTGGTGCATTGTTCCAGCTTGAACGTACAACCAAAGGTACGCCATAATTGCGAGCAATCTCTACCGCCCTAGGATGTAGCACCTTTGCCCCTAAACTGGCTAACTCTAGCATTTCATCACAAGTAATTTCTGGGATTAATTGTGCCTCTGGTACAATCCGAGGATCAGTTGTAAAAATGCCTGGAACATCAGTATAAATTTCACACAAATTTGCTTTTAAAGCAGCCCCTAACGCCACAGCTGATATATCTGAACCGCCACGTCCTAGAGTAGTAATTTCAAAATTATCACCACTGCTCATACCCTGAAATCCAGCTACAACTACCACTGTTCCTTGATTGAGATAGTGCTGAATTCGCTTTGGCTGAATTTCCAAAATCCTGGCACGACCGTGTTCAGCATCAGTGATAATTCCTACTTGTGCCCCAGTTAAAGAAATAGCCGGTTGTCCCAATTCCTGCAAGGCCATACTCAGCAAAGCAATTGATACTTGTTCTCCAGTAGACAGAAGCATATCCATCTCCCGGCGACTGGGATTAGTCGAAACTGCCTTCGATAAACTGAGCAAGTCATCAGTGGTTTTACCCATCGCCGAAACCACTACCACCACATTATTATTATTTTGGACTGTTTGCTTCACCCGCTGGGCAACTGCTTTAATTCTTTCAACTGATCCAACCGAAGTACCACCATACTTTTGGATAATTAGCATTATATAGCCTCAGATAAAGTATTAATTTTATTGAAGTTAATTAAAAATTAAATAGTGATATTTTTTGTTGCTTTATTAATGGCTAATCGAAGGATTTACTATAAAAATAGTATTACTATAAACAAGTAACAAAAAACTTCGGGCAAGGGAACAGTATGAAAGAGCGATTGAGCCCTATAATAACCTGAGTTCAATGACCCTTCCCTGTTCCGAAGTTTCTTGTTAACTATGGCGGTTTACATAACTATTAGGTACACAGGATTGTGTTCCCTGTTCCCTGTTCCCTGTTCCCTGTTCCCTGTTCCTAAAAACCCAGAACTTTGTACCTAACTGAATTGCAAACCGCCGTATTACACTTCAAGCAGTGCTATATCATTATCTTTGTTGACCTGAATCAACTCAGCTACACCATCCCATAGAGCATAGCGTGCTTTGAGAGCATTCTCAGCAGAGTTTAAAGCTTGCTCCCACTTCACAGGATCATCACCACAAAGATTTTTTAAGAGTTTTTTCCCCATCGGAACATGCTGATCCTCATCCAGAAAATTATGCCTGTCTAGATAGAGACGCAAAGAATCCCAAGTAAATCCATAAAGACTATCTAAAGTAGCAATAACCTGTCTGAACATAGCAGGAATGATATCTTCTCGACCTAGTAGAAAAGCTGCAGCTACTTCATGGGTTGACTTAGTAGTAGTTTCCAACGTGAATTTAACAAACGTTTTGGTTAATTCAGGTATCGAAATAGAGGCTATAGTTTGGTCAGCTGGAATACCTTTTCTAAGAGAAGATATAAAAGTTTTAATTGGATTAGTATCAGCACCTATCTCTGTCATAGCCACCATATAGAGATCATAGTGACTGATGTAATTTCCTGGTGAGACTTCATCAGTCTCTTCAGCTAAAACAATCTCATTCACCATCC
>NZ_JAAHHE010000621.1:0-2734 GCF_010692525.1 Moorena sp. SIO3B2 | reverse complement strand
CTATAGCCCCCTCATGGGTTTTAGCTTGCTCTGATGCTACATAGTTCATCTGTTCTGCCACTTTGATCTACTCCCAATTTGATCGGAACTTGGAAGACACAGGGATTCTAGTATTTGTAAGGCATGGATTTTACCTTTTACTGTAATAAATTTCAATCAATACATTTATAGAATGATCTAATCCAGTTTGGCAGTACCCTTGAGGGTACCTTTTCAGCAGCTGGTCATTGTATTGATGCAAAGCGTGAGTGGGGGGAACCCCCTTTGGCTGCTTAGGTGCGCTTTCCGTAGGCGAATTAAATTCGCCACGGGTCGCACCTCTGCATCGCTATGATGGCATAACCTTCAGGGGTGACAACCAGGCTAAAAATGGCTTGGGGTAAGCTTTTCAGCCATGCTATCCCAAACAAGATTGGGTCGATTGACAGGTTGATTAACGCCCCTATTTGCGATGGCCAAGTCTAGAAACCTAATTTTTTCGTTGGTCAAGTTCAATTGCTATGGGGATCCCTGGGGACATCTTATCAAAGGCAACCCAACTGAAACCCTTGCCATACAGAGCTTACAGGCTAATTTTTACCCCCTCAGTGGCATAACTTAGCCGTGATTATCGGTTAAGGTCGAAATTAAAAGGGAGCATTTCACTTATGCAGAGCATTTGTAGTAAAGCTATAGCCCCCTCATGGGTTTTAGCTTGCTATGATAGTATCTAGTTCATCTTTTCTGCGACTTTGACCTGCTCCCGAGCTCTCCTGCTCAACCAATTATTCACAAAAGCGATTCGGCAGAGCCGACGCTTCGCGATGAAGCGTTCGCGTAGCGTGGCCAAAGGCCTCAGCTTCCGCTAAGAGCGATCGCACTATTCTCTGTAGGGGCTATTCTATAGGACAGGCAAAACAAATGTTTTCTAAGTGCTGGATCTATTACAATCTTGGTATAACCAAGGTATGATTAAGAATTAGGGCTTGTTGCTAAAGTCACGATGAAAACTGAAATTTCACTTCCAGACTCAGTTTTTGAAGAAGCAGAAGCCCTTGCTCAACAGATGGGCTTGTCCCGTAGTGAACTCTACCTAAAAGCATTAAAAGCTTATCTTAAAAGGTACAATCGCTATCAAATTTTACATAAGCTCAATGAAGTCTACTCTAAAGAGTATTCTGAGCTAGATCCAGTGATGGCAAAGATACAATTCATGTCTCTGCCTCATGAGGAATGGTAATGTATCGTCCTAACGCTTACCACTAAGCTGATGAGTGCGATCGCACTATTGCCTATTGCCTTTTGCCTCACTTCGCTTCCATCCAATTGTCCCCAGCATGTATTTCCACAACTAAAGGAACACTCAACTCAACTGCTGATTCCATAGTTTCCCGAATTTTTACCTGCAATTCTTCCCATTCATCTGGAGGAATTTCAAAGATTAATTCATCATGGACTTGTAATAGCAACCGCGCCTGATATTTCTGTAATTCTTGATACAGATTAACCATAGCAATTTTGATGATATCAGCGCTAGAGCCTTGAATGGGGGAATTTGCTGCTGCTCTTAATGACCCAGCATCATAGGGATTGATACTCTTAAGTTTATCGAGATCAATCTGATCGAGAGCTTTACCTTGCAGCCTTCTAAGACTGTTACCACTAAAGCTAAAGTAGCGACGGCGTCCGAGTATAGTTTCTACATAGCCTTGTGCGATCGCTTTTTTCTTAGTTTCCTCTAAATAAGCAAACACTAGAGGATAGCGTTGGTTCAATCGATCAATAAATTCTTTTCCTTCAGCTGTCGATACCTTAGCTTCGCGAGCAAACCGTTGTGCTCCCATGCCGTAAATTACGCCAAAATTAATTATTTTACCCAAGCGCCGCTCTTCAGCAGTAATGTCTTCTTTATCAAATAACATTTGCGCTGTCAAGGTATGGACATCCGCTTGAGTTTGATAAGCTTCCACTAGCACTGGCTCTTGACTCAAGTGAGCTAGGATTCGTAACTCAATTTGGGAATAGTCAGCAGATACCAACAGCCAACCGGATTCTGGAATAAAACCCTTCCGAATCTGGCGACTAAAATCAGTACGAATAGGAATATTTTGTAAATTAGGACTAGATGAAGATAATCTACCAGTTGTGGTCACGGTCTGGTTGAAATCCGTATGTACTCGTTTAGTATCAGAACGCATCAGTGCTGGTAAAGCATCCACATAAGTAGATTTCAATTTAGATAAGCTACGGTATTCCACAATAGCATCTACTACGGGATGGTCTCCTTGTAATTTAGCTAATATAGTAGCATCGGTAGAGTAACCGGTTTTGGTTTTACGAGACTTCCTACGATCTAACCCTAGTTTCTCAAACAGTAACTGACTGAGCTGTTTAGGGGAACCTAAATTAAATTCTTCTCCAGCATCTTGATAGGCTTGCTGCTTAATTGCCACTAAATCCTTTTCCAGCTCTTGAGAGAACTGTTCCAGATAATCCTTATCAATACTAATCCCCTGGTATTCCATTTCAGCTAATACCGGTTCGAGGGGTTGCTCTACATCTAGCAACAATTCCTGCAATGCTGGAATTTTCGCCAATTCTTCTCGTAATTTAGAAACTATTCCGAAGGTGGTATAAGCATCCATCCCACAGTAATCGGCTACAGTGGGAATGTCTAAATCTCCGATAGTTTTGCCTTTTGGAACCAAGTCCTCATAACTTTGTGCTTCTATTCCCAAATAGTGCAGCCCTAAGT
>NZ_JAAHHE010000620.1:0-2735 GCF_010692525.1 Moorena sp. SIO3B2 | reverse complement strand
TCGGTGCTGCTACTTTACCCATCAAACTAGAAACATTTACAATAGTGCCTTCTCGTCGTGCTGCCATGCGTCGCCCAATTAGACGAGTCATCGTGTACATACCCATTAAATTTGTGGCGATTTCTTCCTTTGACATCCTCCCCGGCATGAATGCGCGGGGATTCCAAACCTCACGATTTGGGTTTCCTCTTTCTGTTTCTTCGAGCTGGTTTACTTGGTTGAGTTTCCCCACTCAAGTAGTGACCAATCTCTCCAGAGGCGTTAATTTCCGTCTGCCCGACGGTATTTGATAGCTGTTTAAGTGCAGATTTAAGAATGTTGTTCGCGTAGCGTCGGCTTCGCCGAATCGCAGCGTTATGATCCCGATCTGCTAGATACCCACAGTGAGGACACTCATGAGTTCTAGTGCTAAGAGTTTTGATAACTTTCTCCCCACAATTCGAGCAATTCTGGGAAGTATATGCAGGCTCAACAGCAATAACTGGAACTCCATAAATTCTGCCAAAATACTCTAACCATTCCCTAAATCTGTACCAAGCAGCATCCGAAATCGATTTAGCTAGTTTGTGGTTCTTAACCATGTTGCGTATCCGTAGGTTTTCAATCGCAACCAAGTCGTGAGACCGGATGACGTGTTGAGCTAATTTACAAACCCAATCGTTACGTCTGCGTGACACCTTTAGATGTGCTCTACCTAATCGGTTTCTGGCTTTTTTTCGGTTTTGACTTCCTTTTTGGGTTCGAGATAATCGACGTTGCAGCTTCTTGATTCTACGTTCGTCACTCCTGAGAAACCGAGGATTGTCTATCTGTTCGCCAAATGAATCAGTGTAGAAAAAGTTAAGACCTACATCTAGCCCGGTCTGTTTTCCTGTTAGAGGTTGTCTGAGAAGTTTCATTTGTTACATCCAAGCCCCCTAAATCCCCCAATTTTGGGGGACTTTTAGAAGCAAATTGACTCTTGTTCCCCCCAAAGTTGGGGGGCTAGGGGGGCAAAATTCAGTATAAAAAAACTTTTCAGATATCCTCTTAGCTCTTTTGTCTCCTCTCTAGTCTGGTCGATCAAAAATTGTGCGTAATACCCATCATGCCTTCTAATCACTCTTACTCGTTTAATTTGTTTGAGTTGATAGAAGTGGAGATCTCGACTCCCCCAAAGTTTGAACGTACCCGATTTAAACTTGTCTGAAAAGGTTAAATAACGCCTATCTTCAGAGAGTTTCCATCCGGAAGTCTTGTATTCGACAGATGCTCGAACTTGGTATTTCTTAAACTTTGGGAAACCTTTCTTGCCAGGTATCTTTTGCTTGCAATTTCGATAGAACCGTTCAATTGATGCCCAGGCTCTTTCCGCGTGCGCCTGTCGAGCCATCGAGTTGAGCTTGCTTACCCAGGGGAACTCTGGGTTGTCTGATAGCACTTTGCAGTAGCTATAGGCATCGTTGCGACTTTTGATTTGACCATCCATCCACGCTCTGACAATGCTGTTGCGAACAAACAACCCTGTACGGATAGCTTCATCAAGCCGACCATACTGGGATTCCGTTCCTTGCAGCTTCATTTCGTAGATGATCATGATTATCGCTATTGCTCACGATAAATATGATAGCACAAAGTTAACCGTCCTAGAAGGACGGGGCTTTAGACCCGCTTTTTTTTTGGTAAATTTTGCAGTTTGGATTCTAGAAAAGGAGCTTGATGAGCAACGCCAGCACAGTTAACCAACAAATCAATTGGTCCGTAACTTCGCCAAGCTCGTGCGATTGCAATATTGACTCCTACTATTTGGGTTAGATCTAAGACGAGCGTCACAACTAGTACACCTTGTCGTTCAATCTCAGCCGCCACTTCTGCTAAACTTGCGATTTCGCGCCACCAACAGTAAGCGTCTTATTCCTTGTTGGGCTAACTCCAGAGCGATCGCTCTGCCAATACCACGAGAGGCTCCGGTAACCAGAGCAGTTTTCCCCTGAATCTTCATGTGCTACAATACCTATAGTTGAAAATAAGTAAAAGTTAAAAACCAGCAAGCATCCGATGCTAAGATGCTTCGCTAAAGCCACTGAGACTGAACTTAGCAACAGTAAAATTAGTCACCGTGAAGTTAGCCACCGTGAAAATTTGCTCCCACGCAACGGTTATCCGTAGGCAGTGCAAGATTGGTAAAGACTACCTACAAATAATTGATAATTGATGGCAACAGCCTTATCCCCGACCCTAGCTATCGGACTATTGGCTAAGGGAGTCAGAAAAGCGGCAATTTGCCATTCAGTCTGGTGGATAACTGGTTAAGATATTTCTCGCCGGTTTGTTGCGGAAACTTGGTAAGAATCAGTGGTCGAAATATCCTTTAAATCATTCTGGCATCACTTAATCGATCCGTAGCCAGAATCTGTGTTGATGTAGAGCATGGTTGGTACCCTCCTTGAAATGAGTATTAACCAGAAACTAAGCCATAAGCCTACAGTAACAACAGCAACTCTCAACTGCAACATATATTAACATAAAACTATTGTTTTTTACATTTATATACGAAAAATTCATACATCAATTAGGATGAAGCAGTTAGTCAATATTGGTTAAATCCATTACCAAATATAGGTTTGAGTCGTTTTATTCCTGAATTTTGTTTTTTTGTTCAATAAGAAAAAATATGAGAAAATTAACAAAGTGTTCAGGTAGATAGAAAAAATCCGCTCATCCTAGACCTGGCTAGTCGTGGGATCAGCGGGTCA
>NZ_JAAHHE010000062.1:0-30933 GCF_010692525.1 Moorena sp. SIO3B2 | reverse complement strand
GGCGAAACTCATCCAAAAATTGTGGTTTATTGAGCCAAAACATCAATACCATGTCTCGCTCAAACAGGGATTCTCTACCGACATTCAGTCGTTTTAGCTCATTGATGCGACGAGGTATCTCCAACTGATCAATCCCGAAGGCCATGATTAGAGGACGACTGGGAGCAGGAGTGTTGACAGAGGTCTCTTGATCTAGGGGATTAAGACCGTAGAGAAAATTAATTAACGAATCCTGACTGTAGAAAAAATTGCGAACCTGAAACCCTTCCTCACTAAAGGCTTCTTGATTAACAACAGATGTAAACTGCTCCACCACTGGATGCTTGGGACCACTTTCGGGAGCGATCGCAAAAATAATGGTGGTGCCACTGGATAGTTCTAGAGTGGTGACTAAGCTATCCAGCTCATTATGGTCAGCGGAAGTCAATGGGTCAGGGGCTGTTGCCATGGGTGAGTATTGAGTGAGAGTGGGGAGATGGGCAGATGGGGAGATGGGGAGTGTGGGAGGGAGGATTAGTATTCACAAAAATCGTTAATTTATTGGATTTATGAGGTTGAGAAGAGTACCTCATAATAGATGCAAGAAACCCTATCAATTCTAAATTCTAAATTCTAAATTCCCTATTACTCATTACCATCGCGACTACTCAGAAATTGCCTTTCTGAAAAACCTCATTGCCTCAACTGTAGACGCCATTACTACAGACCTAGTTAACAACTCCATATCTAGGTCTGGTAACACCTCTGAGGTATAAATTCGTTCGTAACCGTCTGCTCTGAGATGATGTAAGGTAAATAGACCATCTTCCCAGAACCAGACTTCAGGTACACCCAACTCCCGATAGCGATTGAGTTTGGAGAGATTACCACTGGTAAAAACTACTTCGATAGATAAGTCTGGAATTTTCTTTGGCTTTCCGATACAATAAGACTCATCCGCTTGTGCTGAGGCTACCCCTGGTTTTTCTTGGGTAAAGCTTCCTGTAGGGGTGAACTCAATTCCCTTTTCTTCAAAGTAGATAGCTAACAGAATCCCGATCAAGCGGCTAAAGGTTTCGTGGTCTTGAGAAACTGCCAAGATTTCTACTTCTCCTCTGTAGTAGAATAACCGTATTCCTGGTGAATCAACAAAGCTCTGTTCCAGTAATTTGAATTGTTGCCAATTCATCCCAGAGTGAATCAGCCGTTGGTCTTTTGGTTTTGAGAGTGTCTGTGTCATTGCTTCCATTCCCGATTACCCATGCCCTTCCCCCCTTTTTAAGCAGGGCTGTTTAATTCTAACAAAACCCAAAGCCTAGACCGTCAGCCGTCCGCTTTTAGCTCACGCTACGTAAGCATTCAGCCGTCAGCAGTCAGCTGTCAGCCATTCCTGTCCCGTGGCCATAGGGCAAGGCTCAAGCTAAGCGAACAGCTTATTTTATTCAAAATTACGGCGTTGCTGAATCAAGGAATGAATGCGCGGACATCTGGTTTTAGTCAAGCCCCCTAAATCCCCCAATTTTGCGGTGCGACCCAAGGGCGATTTACTCGCCCATTGGAAAGCGCACCGGAAGGGACTTTGAAAGTCTTGTTCCCCCCAAAATTGGGGGGCTAGGGGGGCAAAACCATACCCAGAATCAGCAACGCCAAAATTACCTCAAGTAGGTTGGCCACAAGCCCCTGATAGCTGAATGCTGAATGCTGAATGCTGAATGCTGAATGCTGAATGCTGAATGCTGAATGCTTACCTAAAACCTAAGAGCTAACAGCTGAATTCTGACTAGCTTGCCACTGTTCCAAGTCTTCGATAATAATTGGATGCACATCAAACCAGGTATGGTCACCGTAATACCCTAAGACATACTTATTTTGTAAAAGTTCATCACAAATCACAATGTTGCCTTGCTTGGGCAAATGATGGGTATTGGTAGTTAAGCGACCAGTTTCGTGAACAGTAGCCAATTCCGGAAAATGATAGTCGTTGATAGTATAGGCTTTGCGTTCTTCTTGAATCGCCTCCTTAGCAATGGTTGTGTCTACATATTCCTTTTTTTTCTTCAGGGCGACCTGACAAGCCCCCCGCGCTAGTCGGATTAAATCCCGGATTACACCGCCACTCTTTTCAGATAAGAGCTCTAGGGCATCGGGAGTGAATAGATCTGTTTCGTTAATTTTAGCTAATCGTTTGGTAATCACAGACTTCAAGATATCTCGACCAACTTTGTTAGCAGTTGAGGTGGGACCAGAATTGCGATCGCGTAGCGTGGCCGTAGGCCAATCGCACTCGAATACAGGCAAATTATACAAATCCAAACATTGGAAGCTTTCCATGGGTTGGCGAAAGCTAGGGGAATATCGTAAAGAAATTGGAATCGTGTAGATGATATGACACTCTAATTCTGTGAGGAGCGGACTAGCAAACATTTCCAGAGCGGTTCTCAAATCATGGCGATCGAGACCATCTACAATTACCAATAATTTTTGGTTGCGGTCTTTTTCAGCAGCTTTGATAATAGCGTTTACCCGATCAATAATGTCACTAACAGCAGGGCGAACGTTAAGGGTTTTGGTCATATCCCGAGTTAATCCCCGTTTGATAATTAACCCCATTTTTTTTAAAACCTCTGGTAATTCTAACTGTTCATTATCTGTTTCTTTATCTTGATAAATTACGGTGGTCAGGCTATTTTCTAAATCATCCAGTAAGCGCTGATCCCGATTTGACCACCAGCCTGGTTTAATGGCTTGGCGACAAACCTCCATTCCAATCAACACCACCACCTCAGCATAACCAATGTTATACCGGTCGAGAGCTGTTGCCGTATCCACCCAGATTACAGCATAATTTTCTGCTAGCTCCTGTTCAATTCGTCGCAATTCCGTTGTTTTTCCACTGCCCCGATGACCGGCTAATAAAAACTTAACTGGCTGGTCTTCCATTTCCAGAATAGGGATTAAATTTTCTACTGGACTATCCTCTCGCTGGATATAAAAGTCTCTGATTTCCTCTGGTGTCGTCAGGGGTTGCTCTGGGTTAAACAGTTGGTAAGCTGGTTTCCAATACTTGGCGTTGCTCATCGTTAAGGGGAATAGGGAGTAGGGAGTAGCGATGCAGCGCGGTCTTGGGGGTTTCCCCCATGAGCGACTGCATCAAGACGGGAGTAGGGAATAAAGTTTAGATGTACCTTAACTATCATAAACACTATACCTGAAGAAGTCAGGAGTCAGGAGTCAGGAGTTAGGAGTCAGGAGTTAGAATAACTTAATTTTTAAGTGAATTAGAAGCATTCAGCTAATTTTGACATTTATTTAAGTTTTTATTGACTTAAATAAAACTGTTTTTATACTAGTTTTGTGACTTGCAAATTTATCAAAAATATAGTATAATATTATCAAATAAATCCATTCATACATGAGCATCAATGGGGCGATTGCTCTAGCAGTGTCATGGCCTATCCACTCAAAGATAAGTACATTAGTTTACTCACCGATTTTGGCTTTAAGCGTGTCTTTGGTACTGAGCCAAATAAAGGGCTACTTATTGATTTTCTAAACACCCTTTTACCACCCCGACATCACATTGAAGATGTCACCTTCAAGAATACGGAAAATTTAGGAAATACTCCTGTAGACCGCAAAGGGATTTTTGACATCTATTGTCAATCCAAAACTGGGGAACGTTTTATAGTCGAGATTCAAAAAGCAAAACAAAACTTCTTTCAAGATAGAAGTGTTTATTATTCCACATTTCCGATCCAAGAACAAGCGCAAAAATGCGATTGGAATTATCAGTTAAAGGCGGTTTATACTGTCGGGGTGTTAGATTTTGTTTTTGACGACCATAAAGACGATAAGACAATCCTACATACCGTGGAGCTAAAAAATCAGGATTGTCAGGTATTTTATGACAAACTCAAATTCCTTTACATTGAGTTGCCCAAGTTTACCAAAACTCTAGACCAGTTAGAAACACATTTTGATAAATGGCTGTTTGTCCTAAAAAATCTCTCAGAATTAAACAATCGCCCTCAACCTTTCCAAGAGTCGGTATTCAATCAACTGTTTGATGTGGCAGAAATTGCTAACTTTTCTCGCACTGAACAGGATAACTACCAAAATAGTCTCAAATATTACCGAGACATGAATAATATTGTCGAAACTTCTAGACAAGAAGGGTTACAAGAAGGCTTGCTAAAAGGTCGAGAAGAAGGAGCACAACGAGAACGAGCACTGATACTCCGTCTGCTATCCCGTAGCTTAGGAGAAATACCCAGTGAACTGCAACAGCAAATTCATCAACTATCACTGGATCAGTTGGAAGGGTTGAGTGAAGCCTGTTTAGATTTCTCTAATCTTGAGGATTTAAGAGCTTGGTTGAATCCAACTCAAGAGTAATATCATGTTCGGTTGAACATTTATAAATAGTAGGGAACAGGGAACAGGGAACAGGGAACAGGGAACAGGGAACAGGGGATGAAGATGGAAATTACTTACCAGAAGTAAGCTATGTTTTTTGATAAATTATTATCTGAATATGATATAACAAGCCTCTGACAAATCGTGGCACAGGCTTCTAGCCTGTGACCCATAACCTGATAGCTGATAGCTGAGCGCTGAGCGCTGACTGCTTATATTAAAACATATCTGGCATCCAAGGTTCAGATCCAGAAAACAATAATGTCGCTACTGACAAAGCTTCGTTTGTGGCTTTCAAATAACCGGTAAGTTGCAGTTGTCTAGGACTATATAAACCAGTATACAAAGACGCTAAGCCTCGGATACTAATTTGAAGATCCCCATTACCTCCTGGAGTAACTTCACCTTGCCCTTGATTAACACGTAAACGGAATCTACCGTTATTAGCACTAATCAAATCATCCTCAACTTCTAAGTGTAATTCCCCATCAATTCCTACCGGATAACCTCGCTTTTCTAAGGCTTTGGGAACATCAATCACTCGTGACATCCAGTAATATCGAGTGTCAATTTTTGCCGTTTGTTCTGGTAACAGTAACATTAACGGGTCATGGGGAGAACTATACCAATACACCTGCTTGACTAGGGAGCGATGATCAGCGATAAAAGTCCAAAAACGCTTGATAGCAGCTGTGGTCAGCAATGCCCAATCGTCAATCGTAATCCGAAGCCCGTGATCGTCTTCCTGTTGAGTAAAAATAATGTAACCTTCCGGTAGAGTTTCTGAACCAATCAGATAGCTATAGATAGTTTCTTCTGGTTTTGCTACTATTGGTTTCACCAGATGTTTCCAGATAGCGTGATGGCGGTCTAAATTCCCATTGTTGGCTTGAGCTTGTTGGTGATAGATCTCCTCGAAGATCTGGTAATTCTCTGGCTCCACTCGATGCATGGGAAGATTGCGTTCGCTTAACGAAATCGTTTTGGTAGACAATTTCCACAGGCAACGGTTTCCTGCTCGTTGATAGCCTACTTTCCGGTATAGGGTGTCAGTAGAAGCATATAAAGTAGAAATTGGCACGCCCTGGTCATGGAGTTGCATGATAGTCTCAGCCATTAATTGGTAAGCTACCCCTTGACCGCGATACTCTGGCGCTACACCAACCACAGCAACTCCTGCCATCGGCACAGGTTTACCACCGTACCATTGTGCCATCGGATAAATTGCTAAATGAGCGATCGCATTTCCAGCTTGGCGAATGATGCGAAAGTTTTCAGTACCAATACGCTCAATGTAAGCCTCACAGTCACTTACGGAAACCCCAAAGCACTGAGATATAATCACCCCAATCTGCTCAAGGTCTTGTGAGTTGTCAACCGGACTATAGTCCAACCCAAGTGTCATATTAAAGAAGTTTGTATTACATATACTACTATAATACAAACTTCCCTTAATGGTGATCGATACCAATCGGATTTGAATCTTTTAGTAACGATAAAAAATCGAATCGTGCCTGCGCCTGGGAGAATATATTCTTACTCCCCTACGGTTACGATAGTAGATTTCATCGTCCCTGCGCTTGGGATAATAGACTCGCCCGCGCCCACGCCTAGGAGAATAGATTCGCACCCCCCCACGCTTAGGAGAATAGATGCGCACCCGCCCACGCCCACGCCTGGGATAATAGATGCGCCGACGCCTGCGGCGTGAACGATTCTTGTATTTACGCCCGAATGAAGAGATGAGAACGTCTCGGTTACTATCCCCAACAACGATGGGACTCTCTTGGTGCGCGTTCCCTAGGTCAGGAAACCCGACCGGGGTCGCACCGCTTTCAGCCTTAACTGGAGCGACAGGCACTAGAGCCATCAGTCCTGTGAGAAGCACAATTGAGAATTTCATATTGCTGACCTCCTGTGGAAGAGCAATGCTATTTCAGCTAGCGATAGATGAGGTAAAAGCGTCAGCTATCAGCTAAAGGCGTTTAGTTAGGTTTGTTTCACCTTTTTAGTCAGGTGTTTTTGCGGTGCGACCCCGGTCGGGTTTCCCGACCTAGGGAAGGCGCACCAAGAGAGTCGAACTAAAGATCCATCCTTGATAGCTGATAACTGATCGCTAAATACTTACACAGATAGACGAGATAGACGTAGCTTACCTTAACGAATGTTCCCATACCCCCCTCTCTGGTGGTATTTTTATGCGATCGCGAAGCGGTTCCAAAGGAACGTAAGCATTCAGCTAATGCGCTACGCGCACGCTTGGCCTTGGCCGTTGGCCACGCTACGCGAATGGCCACGCTCCTTGAGGTGCGAACAGCTATCAGCGTGTCGCGTATCAGCTCATGGGTTATGCACATTCTTATTGATGAGGAAAGCATTTTGAATAAAAGAGGTAAGCATTTGTTTAATCTGAGTTAAGTCTGCTGTTTCCTTAGCTTGAGCCTTGGCCTATGGGCACGCTAGGGGAATGGCTGAAGGCTGAAGGCTGAAGGCTGAAGGCTGAAGGCTGAAGGCTGAAGGCTGAAGGCTGATTGCTGAATGCTTACGATTACTGACCACCAACCCTCACCCCTCACCAAAATAGTTAAGAAGTGTGAAGTTTAGATCTCAAAGATGATTAAAACAGTAGATAATAATAAATTTGGCAGAAAAAGGATAATACCATGGCAGATTACCAGCAGTGGGAGGAATCGCTCGTCGCACCAATTATACGTCAGGCTCAGCAAAAACTGATGTCTCCCAGGAAATTTCATGCCCTCTGCCAACAGGTGATCAAATCTACTGGTCAAAATAAGCTATATTTTTATGCCCCACCTTCGGAGTTACTGGATGTAACTAACGGGATTACCATCCAAGAGTTAAGACAATTTTTAGACAAATTAGCCAAGTATGTCAGTAGTACCTCCTCAGAAGGACACCGAGTCACACTCTACCTAAAAAGAGTGCGGCTTAGATTAGGTAGGGTAAACAAGACAGTTGTTTTAGTAAAAAAAACCAGAGTATGTCAGCACAGTCCAAAATCTGTTGTAGAGCGGTGCGACCCCGGTCGGGTTTCCCGACCTAGGGAAAGCGCACCAAGAGAGGTGAAGCCTTCCAGAGAAAAATTAGAAGTCAACCCCAAGGGGTTATATTCCAAGGCCATGCTATACCAGGATTTGCCCTGCCAGGATTTGCCTACACAACCAGCTCCAATTCATCCTGAAATGCTATCTACAGGGGGAATGAAGGTTGAGGTAGAAATAGCTGGAGCTGGCATGGTTGGTCGGGTAGCTCGCCTGAGAATTAATGGCAAAGACTTGGCATTTAAAGCATTTTTTGACCCAGATTTCGTCTGGCAGCATGGTCCTTGGGCTGAAATTCCCATTGGGATTAGACTGAAATATGCTCAGGTAACGAAAAACTGTGCAGAATTCTTGTTTGCTAGTCAAGATTGGATGGTATCGGAATGGATTTATCCCGATACTAATCCCCAGTTTCGGAACAATGGCATCACTTATGAACAGTTTGCCGCTCAAGAAGGTCTAACTCAACTCAATTCATTAAATATATATAATTACAATCCATACAATATACGTCTTGATCCAGGTGGAATTCAGAAAGAATACTGGGGGAGACGCTGGCATGATTTTTTCAGAGGAATTGTCTTTTACCTCAGAAAAGTCCAGCGAGAAGGATTAAAATCCCTGACACCATACCTTTCAAAAAGAATGATTACTTACCTATTCCGGCGATTAATTGTTTTAATTTCTCCTTGGAAGAGTGACTCGATCGCAGGAATGGAAAAGCGATGATGGGATGTAAGCATTCAGCGGTCAGCGGTCAGCTTAAACTAAACCTTCCGTAGCGTCCGCCGTTCCCGTAGCGTGGGCGTAGCCCATTAGCTGATAGCACCTCAAGTAGCGTGGGCGTAGCCCATTAGCTGAATGCTGAATGCTGAATGCTGAATGCTTAAGATGGGATGATGGCATGATGGGTATCCCAAGCAAAAGAATAAGGTATAGTTGGGTCAGTGCTGAATTACCTATTACCCTATTTTCCCATATTTTGACACAGGAGTTTGGTAGTATATCTATAAAAGTGTACCTAAACGCACAATTATACATCCCACAACTATACATCTCCCTCTCCTGCTATGCTTAAGAGACTAATTGGTGATCCCAACGCACGTAAGCTCAAACGGTACCAACCTGATGTTGTAGAAGTTAACCTCCTCGAAGAAGACATCCAGCAACTATCGGATGAACAACTCAGGGGCAAAACCACAGAGTTTAAACAGCAGCTGGAGAAAGCCAACACTAGTCAAGAGCGTGATGAAATTCTTGATCAAATTCTGCCAGAAGCCTTTGCTGTAGTGCGGGAAGCAGGAAAGCGAGTGCTGGGTATGCGTCACTATGATGTCCAAGTCATGGGTGGCATTGTCCTGCACAAAGGACAAATCGCAGAGATGAAAACTGGTGAAGGAAAAACCCTGGTGGCTACTCTACCAGCTTACCTCAATGCCATCGATAGTAAAGGGGTTCACATTGTAACCGTTAACGACTACTTAGCCCGTCGGGACGCGGAATGGATGGGACAAGTTCATCGCTTCCTAGGTCTGACGGTCGGGCTGATTCAATCGGGCATGTCCCCGGTCGAGCGGCAAAAGAACTATGCCTGTGATATTACCTATAGCACCAACAGTGAGTTAGGCTTTGACTATCTCCGGGACAACATGGCCACAGCAATGTCAGATGTGGTGCAACGTCCATTTAATTATTGCATCATTGACGAAGTAGACTCAGTACTGATTGATGAGGCCAGAACCCCACTGATTATTTCTGGGCAAGTGGAGCGACCGACCGAGAAGTACATTAAGGCCGCAGAAATTGCCCGCATGCTCTATCCAGAAGATCCAGACAATGCTGAACAACTAGGACACTACGAAGTTGATGAAAAAGCCCGTAACATCTTGATGACCGATGAAGGCTTTATCGAAGCAGAGCAACTTCTAGGGGTTAAAGATTTGTACGACCCCAAAGACCCTTGGGCTCATTATATTTCCAATGCCCTGAAGGCTAAGGAACTCTTTCAGAAAGATGTCAACTATATCGTGCGGAATGGGGAAGTAGTGATTGTAGACGAGTTCACTGGCCGAGTGTTGGCAGGACGCCGGTGGAGTGATGGTCTACACCAAGCCATAGAAGCCAAGGAACGGGTAGACATTCAAAATGAAACCCAAACCCTGGCAACCATTACCTATCAGAATTTCTTCTTGCTCTATCCCAAACTCGCCGGTATGACAGGTACCGCGAAAACAGAAGAAGCGGAATTTGAAAAAATCTACAACTTGCAAGTTACGATTATTCCCACTAACAAACCCTCTAAACGTCGAGACGTTTCCGATGTGGTTTACAAGACCGAGCCAGCTAAGTGGAGGGCAGTAGCAGAAGAATGTGCTGAACTCCATGAACAAGGCCGTCCGGTGCTAGTGGGAACCACGAGTGTAGAAAAATCCGAGTTGTTGTCGGGTCTGTTAGCCGAAAAAGGGGTACCCCATAACCTGCTCAATGCTAAACCCGAAAATGTAGAGCGGGAATCAGAAATTGTGGCTCAGGCAGGACGGAAAGGAGCTTTGACTATTTCCACCAACATGGCCGGGCGAGGAACAGATATTATTTTGGGAGGTAATGCTGACTTCATGGCACGGCTGAAGCTACGGGAATATTTTATGCCCAAAATAGTGCAGCCGGAGGAAGACGAAGCCTTTGCCCCCATAGCGGTAACTACTGCCAAGCCTAAATCGGATGCTGTTGGGTTTGCTCCAGGAAAGAAACCGAAAAGCTGGAAAGTTAGCCCTCAGATTTTCCCGACCAAATTGTCCCGGGAAACGGAACAAAGCCTAAAAGAGGCAGTAAATTTTGCAGTTGAACAATATGGACAGCAGAGTTTACCGGAACTAGAAGCAGAAGAGAAATTAGCGATCGCTTCAGAAAATGCTCCCACCAATGACCCAGTTATTCAAAAGCTGCGGGAAGTCTATAAAGCAATTCGAGGGGAATATGACGCATTCACCACCCGAGAACATGATGAGGTGGTAGAAAAAGGTGGCCTGCACGTTGTTGGTACTGAACGTCATGAATCCCGCCGTATTGATAACCAGCTCAGAGGACGAGCTGGACGGCAAGGGGACCCCGGTTCTACCCGATTTTTCCTCAGTTTGGAAGACAATCTGCTGCGGATATTCGGAGGCGATCGCGTAGCAAAAATGATGGATATGTTCCGGGTTGAGGAAGATATGCCCATCGAATCCGGGATGCTCACCAGCTCCTTAGAAAATGCCCAGAAGAAAGTGGAAACCTTCTACTACGATACCCGGAAGCAGGTATTTGAGTATGACGAGGTAATGAACAACCAACGGCGGGCAATTTATGCAGAAAGACGGCGAGTGCTGGAAGGACTAGACCTCAAAGAACAAGTCATCCAGTATGCCGAAAAGACTATGAGTGATATTGTAGACGCCTACGTTAACCCAGAGTTACCACCAGAAGAGTGGGATTTAGAGAGCTTGGTAGGAAAGGTCAAAGAATTTGTCTACTTACTGCAAGATCTAGAACCACAGCATCTAGAAGATATGACGGTTGGGGAAATCAAAACCTTCCTCCATGAAGAAGTCCGCAAAGCCTATGATATCAAGGAAGCTCAAGTCGATCAAATCCAGCCAGGACTAATGCGGCAAGCTGAGCGATTCTTTATCTTGAATCAAATCGATAACCTCTGGCGAGAGCATTTACAATCCATGGATGCCCTACGGGAGTCAGTGGGATTACGAGGTTATGGCCAAAAAGACCCCCTGATTGAGTATAAGCAGGAAGGCTATGAGATGTTCTTGGAAATGATGATCGATATCCGCCGCAATGTGGTATTCTCCCTGTTCCAGTTCCAGCCACAAATGCAACCACAAGCAGTTTGATGTCTTATGTAGAATGTAGAATGTAGAATGCAGAATTAAGAATGTAGAATGTAGAATGCAGAATTAAGAATGTAGAATGTAGAATGCAGAATTAAGAATGTAGAATGTAGAATGTAGAATTCCAAATTCTTAATTCTTAATTCTTAATTCTTAATTCTTAATTCTTAATTCAAAAATGTTGCACTTAACTCTATGGTCGAATCAACTTTCGTTCTGCCTGACGATACTGAGCAATCTTTCTGGCTCGTTGCAAAGGAATTTGACACTCCCCGGTCTAAAGACGCGGGGATTCTTTGTTCACAGAACCGTCTTGCTCAACCAGGTCGGAACCAGGAAGAGTAGAGGACAGTTCTCCGAAAGCGTTTCGGTCTAAGACCAGGGTTCCGATGTGCCCCACCGTACCCAATGCTATGGGCGAGGATGTTAATGGCGGCGTTATGGTCTCGTTCGCGTAGCGTCGCCTTCGGCGAATCTAACTGACATCCACACTTACAAATATGGGTTCTAGTTGATAGAGACTTTTTCACAATTTCGCCGCACTCAGAACAATTCTGGCTAGTATAAGCAGGATTTACTGCAACCGTTATCCTGCCAAATTTATTACCAAAGTGCTCCAACCACAATTATTCATAAGATGATAGAAAGTTAACGTAAGCATTCAGCTATCAGCGTGTCGCGTATCAGCTTATGGGCTATGGCCACGCTACTTGATGTGCTTATGGGCACACTTTGCCAAAGGCCAATGGTTGACTGCTGAATGCTTAGATGGGCTTTTACCCAGACTTTCAATTTGATAAAATCTCGAACTGTTAAATTTTTTGGTTCGAGGTTTATTTTAAGCATTAGGCTGTTCGCGTAGCGTGAGCCAAAGGCTCACGGCTGACAGCTAACGGCTGAATGCTTACCAGTTAATGTTGATTAACTTAGTGGTTAAGAAACCAATAGCTATTACTGGTTTCTCTAACTGGTATAACTCTAACTGGTTTAAACTACATCACCTTTGATGGTATTGCTGGTTGATTAGTTTCAGTTCTTTCCCAGGGGAAAGACTTGTATTTTATGTAGAAACCACCTAATACCACCAGTATGATAATAATCATACCAATACCTAGGAAACTGGGTAGCCAAAATGCCACTTCGATATGGTTAATTTGACCAGGTTGCAGTGTCCAAACTAGCTGATGTCCATCATCATAAATTTTGGGGCTAATGACATTGGGGGATTTCTCAATACTGTGTGCTCCCCAAGGGGTCTCTAGGCTAAACTGCAAATCGAACAGTGAACCAGCAGTAACCACAATCTTGCCATTATCAGAGTTGATTACCCCTAGGCTGCGCAAATCCAGGTCATAGCTTAAGTGATTTCGTTGCACCACCAGAAAGTTGTTTTGATCTAGGCGTAAATTAGAGTTAAAACTGGGGTTACTATCACTCTCTGGTGCTAATCGGGCATCTTCTGGGTGACCAACTGGGTTAAAAAACTGCTCAAACTTGGATACTAATTCCTTACCGTTGTTAAAGGGAATTGCGATCGCAATTTCTCGGTCTGAGAGGCGCTGAGTTTTCCCCTGAAGCTGCTTTGCCCGACTTTCGAGACTTCTGAGCCATTCAGTCGCTTCAGCATCGCTCAACTTTGTCAGCTGTTCTCCAAGCTTGATCTGCTGGACAATCTTGCCATGGTGTTCACCGTCAAACCTGACCCCAAGATCATATTTGACACAACCAGACAGTAGCACTGATGCCAGCACAATCACCCCCAGAACCCGTAAATGCCCCAGAGTTCCACTAACCAACTGCCTTAAACTCACAAAATTTAACTTCACCAACCCTTCTCCTTTTTTTCTTAGTGTCCTTAGGGATTTCTTAAACAATAGGTCGATTTGTTACATACATAACCCAAAACTGATACCATAACATGCTGTAATCATGTTATAGAATATCAAAAACCAGCCGAAATCCTATGAATCAGCCTACTTTACGTAAACTGCATAGTACCTTAGCTCCAATCATCTTACTGCCTTTCATGATCACAGCAATCACCGGGATAGCCTATCGATTAGGGAGAAGCTGGTTTGGGCTTTCCAAAGATCAAGCCCACTTTTTAATGGTGATTCACGAAGGAAGATTCCTTGGTGATCAACTGAGGCCAATTTATGTACTTTTAAATGGTTTAGGATTACTTTTTATGTTAATTACAGGTATAGTAATGTATTGGAGAAGTATCAGCAAGAAAGGTCTTTTTTCTAGCAAAGCGATGGATAAAAAAACCGCCCCAGATAGTTAATCAACTGACTATAGCAGTTTTTAATTCGGTGAGGTACATTTTTCTAGGGAGCAGGGAATCGGGAATCGGGAATCGGGAATCGGGAATCGGAACCCACCCCTAACCCCTCCCAGGAGGGGAACGGGAATCGGGAATCGGGAATCGGGAATCGGGAGCGGTGCGACCCGCGCTTTTTGCGACGCGGTGCGACCCACCCAACCCTTGGATTTAAGCAAAGTTAAAAAAACAGTCTCTGCTAGCTAGTCATATCAAAGCCCAAACCAAATCAATCCACCCAGGGTTAAACTCACCAAACCAACAGCTAGCCAGACGAATTGATTATCCTTAGTGTTAATCTCAGCAGGATCTAGGGGTTCTGGTACCAAGCCTAGGCTAGGCTGCTTGCGTCCGCTAAAAGACCTATAATTCACATAACTCTCCCGGTCGTCACTTTCTGTGATCGCACCTAAGTCAGGAATGTTGGTCATCCATTCTGCTGGTCTAGTAAGCTGAGGAGCTTGCAGAATATAGAGTAAATTTTTGCCTTCTTTGGAGGTTTCTAGGTCAGGATGGCTAGTCAGCTGTTGACATAGTGCGATCGCTTCCGCTTTTTGCCCAGCTGCCTCATAAGCCATCACCAACCACATTTGCACCTCTCCCCCGAGCCCAGAGGATAGATTTACCAAATTCCTGGCTGTGGTCAAATGCTCTATAGAAGCACGATACTCTCCTCGTTCAAATGCAGCTTTTCCTGACTGGTACTCTAGGGAAAATTTTTCATTAGCCATTAGTCATTCTTTAATTATTAATTGTTAATAATTAATTATTGTTAATTGTTAATTTTCATTTTCAATTAACAATTTCTTAGTTGCCATTGGCCATTTGTGCTTAGTTGGTAAATGCTGATCCGACAATCATCGAACCGATTCCTTCATCGGTGAAGATTTCCAGGAGCAGGGCATGGGGAATGCGACCATCAATAATATGAGCCGCACGTACCCCTTGAGCAAGCGATCGCACGCAGCAGTTTACCTTAGGAATCATCCCACCAGAGACTACCCCACTCTCAATCAACTGCCGTGATTGTTGAATATCTAGCTGAGGAATCAGGCTAGATGGGTCTTTAGGATCCTTCAAAATCCCAGCGGTATCAGTCAGCAAGATCAGCTTTTCTGCTTCTAAAGCAGCTGCGATCGCACCAGCCACCGTGTCAGCGTTGATATTGTAAGCTTGGCCAGTATCATCAGCCGCCACGCTAGACACTACTGGAATGTAGCCACTATTGACCAAAGACTCTACTAGCCGCACATCCACAGTGCTCACTTCCCCAACAAAGCCAATACCCTCTTGACCTTCTGGGCGTGCTACGAATAAGTTACCATCTTTGCCACACAGCCCAACAGCATTACCACCGGCGTAGTTAATCCCAGAGACCAACTCTTTATTCACCCGACCCACCAGCACCATTTCCACTACATCCATCGTGGCAGCATCGGTCACCCGCAGACCATTCTTAAATTGTGGCTCAATCCCTAATTTCCCCAGCCAGCTATTGATTTCCGGACCACCACCGTGGATAACGACTGGTCGTACACCTACACAAGCTAAGAATACAATATCCCGGATCACCTGTTCTTTGAGATTGCTGTCTTTCATTGCCGCACCACCATACTTAACCACGACTGTGCGACCAGCAAACTTTTGGATGTAGGGTAGTGCTTCACTGAGTACCCGCACGCGGGTTGCTTCAGTTTCCCTAATGTACTCTTGAGTATAGAGCATAGGCAATCACTGAAATCTATAATCACATCCACAGCAGTTTAAATCATTTTCATGGCTTAGGGCTAGATGGAATCACACCCTCCTTAAGAATTGGAACAGACAAAGCTTCAGGGGAACAGAGGTAGAGCTGTTTTCTTCTCGTAAAAGATAGATGGGTCAGATGGTCAGATGGTGATATGGGTATAATTTTCGACCCGACTCCCGACTCCCTCGGTGCGCTTTCCGTTGGCGAATTAAATTCGCCACGGGTCGCACCGCTCCCGACTCCCGACTCCAATTAACCTAGGACGAGGTACCTCACCCAGATTGAAATCAGATAGTTTTTAGAAAAAATTGCGGATTTACAAGCAAAAGCCAAGACTAATTTAACAGAAGAAAACAAGGCTAACAGCTTCAACCAGGGCTTTATATTAAATTTACCTTAATGGTAAATTAGTAATCAGTAATTTTTCCTCACTACTACCGAGCAATGACCGATTACCATTAGCTCCTGTGTTAGCTTAAGTATATAGCCCAACAAACAATTGCTTATTTACCTGTTTCACCTCGATGCTGAAAATCCTTATAAAACAGCTGCGCCACGATAATTATATTCTTTGGTATAACAGCTTAGTTATTATACTATTTTTAGTTTTAAGTATCTATGTCAAGATTCAGGACAGGGGTTATATAGTCGTAGGACTTTTTGATGATCCTTTTCTTCTCAATCGCCCCTACATCGGCACTTTATCAGCTGTGTCTGAATTAATGTGGTGCGTAGTAGTAACCATTTGTTTATGGTGCTGGTTATTGCTGAACAAAATCCAGCCCAATCAAAAAATAAATCGATTTCTTTTATACTCTGCCCTTGGCATTGGAATATTATTAATTGATGATGTCTTCAGGATTAATTTAATACTAGCAAAACAAGGGATTTCCAAAGCGCCGGTGTATTTTATGTATGGCATAGGTGCCATCCTCTATGGATTAGCTTTTTGGAGGATAATTCGAGCTACACCATATATACTCCTGATGATTGCGGCAATTTTATTTGTCATATCTGGTTTGGTGGACTTCTCCCATTTGTCAGGAAAAGGAACCCGAGCCATGCTAGAAGATGCCACTCGGTTATTGGGTATTATGAACATCACTCTCTATTTCAGCCAGGTATGCTGGCAGGTGATGCTGCAATCTTGGAATAGAAAGAGAAATCGAGCTATCTAATTCCTAAATTGGGATTTAAAGTTCTCTGGGCAAAGAGTTATGGGGCAAGTTAAAATTCCGTAATTTCACAGATTTACAGTCGGTGGTCAAAACGTTAACAATATAAGAACTAAGTGTGTCTTAGTGTCCTCGGAGGTGATTACCTTCTTGATACCCAGTTCCACTTCAAAAGGGAATTAACTCCAACGGATAAGTGGGAGATCTGCTACTTGGTACGAAACCAAGCTGGTTAATCTGACCATTGCTGTTACCGTCGGTGCTGCTGGAAATTCTTGCCCAATTGACCAACGGCATATGCTCAAAACCTTACAAGACATGTTCTCCGGTCATTATCTATCCCAGGAGCATTGCTATGTCTGGAAGCCTGAATTAGTTGGACTTCATGCTGGATCGGATTTGCTAATTGCCCTATCCTATTACTCTATTCTGCTGTTGCTGATCTATTGTTGGTCTCAAAACCAAGATCTGCCATTACTCAAGATTTTATTACTATTTAGTGCCTGGGTTTTGTTCTGTGGCAACAGTCACTTGCTGGAGGTCTGGAGAATTTGGCATCCCGATTATTGGCTCTCTGGTTTAGTCAAAGGGACTAGTGCCATACTTTCTCTTTCTAGCGCGATCGCACTAGTAGTAGTGATGCCAAAAGTCTTAGCATTCTCCAGTCGAGCTCCACTAGAAGCGACTAACACAGCTCTGGAAAAGGAAATTGCTGAACGTAAGCAAACCGTAGAAGAACTACTGAGATCCCAACAAACCTTGTCCCTCTTGGTAGAGCAAACTCCTCTTGGTTTCATTGAGTGGAGCCTGGATGGTGAAGTGATGCAGTGGAACCATGTAGCCGAGAAAATTTTTGGCTATTCCAAGATGGAAGCCTTTGGACATCGTGCCCATCAATTGATCAAGCCGCAATCTTCCGTAGAGCAGTTCCAGCGAGTTCTGCAAGACTGTTTGAATTTTCAGTATAGCAACTGCATTACCGAAAACTACCATCCACAAGATGGCAGTAGTATATTTTGCCAGTGGCACAATGCTCCCTTAATTGAATCTGATGGCACCATCATCGGAGTGGTGTCCGTGGTACAGGATATCACGAAGCGCAAGCTAGAGGATGATGTCCTCACCCAAGCCTATGAAGAGTTAGAACAACGAATATTAGAACGGACAAAGCAACTAGCAGCAGCTAATCAAGTCTTAAAAGCTGAAATCAGAGAGCGACGCCAGGTTGAGTCGGAATTAGGCAACAACCTAGAGCTGCTTAACCGATTTTTGGAATATGTACCCGCAGCTATTGCCATGTTCGATCAGCAGATGAGGTACCAGTTTGTTAGTCGCAACTGGTACTCAGAGTACAACATATCTGATGACAACATCATTGGCAAAAGCTACTACGAGGTATTTCCAGAAACTCCTGAGGGTTGGAAGAAAATACACCAACGGTGCTTAGAGGGTTATTCAGCAGAGTGTGAAGAAGATTTGTTTATTCGCGCTAATGGTGAACAACAGTGGCTCAAGTGGGAAATCGGTCCTTGGGTTGACATTGCTGGGAAAATTAGCGGTATCATTATGAGTACTGAGGTGATTACAGAGCGTAAAGAAGCTCAAGAGGCCCTCAAACGACTTAATCAAGATTTATCCCAATCTAATCGTGAGTTAGAACAGTTTGCTTACGTGGCTTCCCATGATTTACAAGAACCACTGCGAGCCATTAGTAGCTACACCCAACTCTTAGCTAAAAAATACCAGAGTAACCTGGATGCTCAAGCAGATAAGTATATTCATTACATCGTAGATGGCGCTACTAACATGCAGCAGTTAATCCAAGATCTGCTGAGTTTTTCTCGGGTGGGAACCCATGGTAAAGAATTAGCAGCTACTGACTGTGAGGTAGTACTGAATCGGGTTTTAGACAATTTAAATGTAGCGATTATCGAGAGCGATGCCATAGTTACCCATGACTCCTTACCTGTAGTTATGGGGGATGATATACAACTGAGTCAACTTCTGCAAAATCTGATCGGTAATGCCATTAAGTTTCGCAGCCAAGAGCTACCCAGAGTCCATATTTCAGCGGAACTGAAGGCTAAAGAATTTATCTTTTCAGTTCGTGATAATGGTATTGGTATTGAGCCTGAATACTTTGAGCGCATCTTCACTATTTTCCAGCGCTTGCATACCCGCCGTGAGTATCCCGGCACAGGCATTGGTCTAGCAGTTTGTAAGAAGATTGTAGAGCGTCATGGCGGAAAAATTTGGGTAGAGTCAGAGCTAGGAGTAGGCACAACATTTTACTTCTCAATACCACAGCATCACCAGGATTTAAACATTATCTAGAAATTTCAGGAACTGGCATCATGAATATTATCACAAATACTCAACCAATTGATATTCTGCTGGTAGAAGATTCGTCGAGTGATGCCGAACTCATTTTAGAGGCATTATGTGATAGCAACCTATCTAGTAACTTTCATTGGGTTGATGATGGTGCTAAAGCGATCGCATTCCTCCGTCAGCAGGGAAAATATCAGGAAGCCCCACGTCCACATTTAATTTTTCTGGATCTGAATTTACCTAAAAAAGATGGTCGCGAGGTTCTCCAAGAAATCAAGGAAGACCCCCAGATAAGTACGATACCAATTATTATATTAACCACATCTGACTCTCAGCAAGATATTATCAATACTTACAGGCTAAAAGCTAACTGCTACATTTGTAAACCCATTGATTGGGAAAATTTTCTGTCGATGGTGAAGCAGATTGAAGAATTTTGGTTAGACCTTGTTAGACTGCCATCATATCAATAAATATGGACACCAATTCCCTGAAAATACTCCTAGTAGAAGATAACCCAGCTGATGCGGATCTTCTCCAAATCATTTTAACTGATGCCCAAGAGATTCAGTGGTCACTGGTGCAGGTAGAAAAGTTACAAGATGCTATTGATTCTCTCAGTAAACATCATTTTGATATAATCTTGTTAGACCTATCGTTACCGGATAAACAGGGATTGATTACAGTCACAAAAACCCACGAGGTAGTACCGGATTTACCCATTGTGGTGTTAACGGGTCTTAATGATAGAGTGACCGCCCTAGAAGCTTTACGAAAAGGAGCACAAGATTATTTAGTCAAGGGCAAAATTGATAGTGAATTGCTGATCCGCACCATTCGCTATGCTATTGAGCGAGCCAATACTATGAAGCAGCTTCGACAAAGTGAGGAGCAATTGCAACGACTCAATGAAGAATTAGAGCATCGCGTTGCGGAACAAACTGATGAATTAAGGCAAAAAAATCAGTACCTGCAACGGGAAATTGCCAGTCGGAAGTGCTTGGAAGAAGAACTTCGTCAGGCGTTGAATAAAGAAAAAGAACTCAATGACCTCAAATCTCGGATTGTTTCTGTCGTTTCTCATGAATATCGCACCCCACTAGCCACCATCCTCTCTTCGACAGAATTACTAGAACATTATAGTCATAAATGGTCTTCCGAAAAAAAGCGACGTCATTTTCAGCGGATTCAAACCACGGTTCAACATCTGACTAAGTTAGTGAGTGATGTACTGCTATTCAGTAAAGCTGAGGCAGGAAAATTGGAATTCAAACCATTACCTATAGATGTGGTAGCCTTCTGTAAGGAAATTGTCGAAGAATTTAAACTAACAGCTAATACTGGGTTGACTATTAACTTTAACTGTACAAATAATTCAAAGGAAACCTCCTGCTGTATTAATCAGGGTTGGTTTGAAAAAGCTGATCTAGATGAAAAACTATTGCGGCAAATTCTGTCTAATTTGCTCTCCAATGGGATTAAGTATTCACCGGATGGGGGTGATATCCAATTTGATCTGATCATGAGTGATCATAGTACTATGTTCCGGATCCAAGATTCCGGAATTGGCATCCCCCCAGAAGACCAAGAACGGTTATTTGAGGCTTTTCAGCGCAGTAGTAATGTTGGTACTATCTCTGGTACCGGACTAGGATTAGCAATTGTCAAAAAATGTGTCAATCTCCACGGTGGTGAGATTTGTGTAGATAGTGAAGTGGGAGTTGGTACAGCCTTTACGGTCACATTACCATTACACTCATCCCGTTCTTCAGGTGTTAGGTCTTAGGTTAATAGTGGTTAGTCGTTAACGCTTAATACCTACTGTAAGCGTGTAAGTGTGCCTAATCAGTCTTGCTGGTGAGCGAATTGGTGAGCACCAAATAGAGAAAGTGCGATCGCAAACCCCAGCAGAATCGGTATCGCATACCAGGGAAACTCAGACACAGGTAAGTAAGCAGCAGCCCGGAGTCCAGTGCTGGTATAACTTAGAGGCAATAGATAGACAATAACTTTTAGGGCTGTAGGTAAGGTAGCTGGGTCAAAAAACGTCCCACCTAGGAAGGACATCGGCACAATTAAGAAGTTGTTGAAAAGACCAACCATTTCCAAGGATTTGACATTCAATCCCACTATCACCCCTAAACCGGCAAACACAGCACAATTAAGCACTAGCAACAAGAAAAATAAGGGATTGAGAAAACTCCATACTTTCCCAGTAAACAGCACTGCTACCAAAATTACTGAAGCAGATGTCATTAATCCCCGCAAAATCCCCGCCATCATTTTGCCGACATGCAAGGCTAAGGGATGGACTGGCATCAACAAGGTTTCCTCAAAGGTTTTCGTGTATAGCCGATCACCGCAAATGGAAAAGGTGGTGCCAGCAAAGCTAATGGTCATAGACGACAGCGCCACCATTCCTGGCAGAATAAATTCTAAATAGGATTCACCAACTGGGGGAACCATTGTCCGATCTAAGGTACTCCCTAGACCGAGACCAAATGCCAATATGTAGATCAGTGGGGAGATTAGCCCACTAGCAACGACTTGCGTGACTCGCACCCGTAACTTTAGCCAGTCCCCCCACAAAACCGTGAAGCTATCGGTCACGATAGTCGGTAACTGGGACCCTTTGAAGGTGTTGTGATGGGGCAGTGATAGATTGGATTTCACAGTATCCGTTTAAATTAAGTTAATTTTCCTTTACATTACTAAATGTTATCACTGACCCTGAGCACCATTGTCATTAATCGTAGGGTGGGCAGTGCCTACCAACGCGGTTTGCAAGCTTCATTATCTGTCTGCTGCACTGCCCACCCTACATGAACTACTCCTCCCGACTCCCGACTCCCGACTCCCGACTCCCGACTCCCGACTCCCATTAACCTAGATTGTCAAATCAAGTTGCGTAGGGTGTGTTAGGGGCGGGCTTGGCCTGATGTTCAAGACCGAGCGCCAGTATTGGAACAGCCCGCCCCGTAACGCACCACTTGATATCAAGTACTCAATGATGGCAAGAAACTGACTATACCAGGAAAGGCAATAATCAACACTAACACCAGCAGTTGCAACAGGATAAAGGGAATCGCACCTCGGTAAATTTCCATGGTTTTCACTTCTGGTGGGGCGACACCCCGTAAATAAAACAGAGCAAAGCCAAAGGGTGGTGTCAGAAATGAGGCTTGGAGATTGGCTCCGATAATTACCCCGTACCAGACCAAATCAAGGTTAAGCTGTTGGGCGACTGGAGCAAACAGCGGTACTACAATAAAGGCAATCTCAAAAAAGTCTATAAAGAAGCCTAGTAGGAAAATCGTTAACATACTGACTATTAGGAAGCCAATGTAACCGCCGGGAAGGTTTAACAGCATCGCTTCCATGACGCGATCGCCATTCAAGCCACGAAACACTAAACTAAATGCTGTTGAACCCAGCAATATAAATATCACCATGCTGGTAATCCGCATCGTGGCATCAGAGCTCTGTCGCAGGGATGCCAAATTCAACTGACCATTCACACCAGCCAATACTATTGCGCCCAGGCAACCCACAGCCCCTGCTTCCGTTGGAGTGGCAATCCCAAAAAAGATACTGCCCAATACTAATAGAATTAACAATAATGGCGGTACCATTGATTGGATCACCCGCTTTCCCAAGGCTTTTCCACTGATATTTCGGACTTCTAGGGGTAGGGCTGGTGCTGCGTCTGGCTTGAGCCATGCTACAATGATCACATGAATGGCAAACGCCCCAGCCATCATTAAACCAGGAATCACGGAACCGATAAACAGGTCTCCTACGGAAATTCCTAACTGATCTGCTAATACTACTAGGACTACACTAGGGGGGATAATCTGTCCTAATGTCCCGGATGCCACGATTACGCCAGTGGCTAGTTCTTTATTATAACCGTAGCGCAACATTATTGGTAGGGAAATCAGTCCCATGGCTACTACTGTTGCGGCAACGACTCCAGTAGATGCCGCCAGCAACGCCCCCACAATCACCACCGCTAAGGCCAATCCCCCTCGCAGCCGTCCAAACAGAATGCCCATGGTTTCCAACAGCTGCTCAGCAATGCCAGATTTTTCTAGCATGGAACCCATAAAAATAAAGTAGGGCACTGCTAGGAGAGTGTAGTTGCCCATGATGCCGAAAATCCGCTGGGGCATAGCGGTCAGGAAAATCGGGTCAAAGATACCCAAACTCACTCCCACGATGGCAAACAAAATTGCCACCCCACCTAGGGAGAAGGCCACCGGGTAGCCGATGGAAAGTAATACCAAGGCACCGCCAAACATGGCCGGACCTAACCAGTCATAACCCATGGTTTTATTCCTCCTCCTGGGGTGCCAAATATCCAGCAAAAATTGCCCAGTTTTTGATCGCTTCTGAGATTCCTTGAAGAATCAGCAACCCAAAGCTGACAATAATCATGGATTTAATTGGATAACGGGGTAACCCTCCTGGATCTGGGGACATTTCTTGAATCGTCCAGGAATTAACAATCGCCCCCCAAGAAAAATAAATTACCATGATGCAGAACGGAATTAAGAACAATAATGTCCCAATTAAATTAGCGATCGCTTGAGCCTTAGGCGTCAAACTCTTATAAAAAACATCCACTCGCACATGGCCATTATGCTTGAGAGTGTAAGCCGCCCCCAACAGGAATACTAAGTCAAATAAGTACCACTGAGTTTCGATAAACCCATTAGAACTTAAATTTTCTCCTATAAAACGTCCCAAGTAGCGACCAACCACATTCCACACACCAATCATGATCATCAGTGGCAAAATCCAGTAGGTTAAGCGACCGATTCTCTCGTTGAAGCTATCAATTACTCTAGAAATACGTAATAGTTGTTGCAATAGCCACACTCCTCACTTACCAGCTATTGGAAAGATATTTTATCATAACAATTACCCCTGACCGCGCTGCATCAAGACATTGTGGCCAAAAATAGATAAGATTGGATAAGTTCTATCCAAGCAAAATAAGGCGTTGGTGATTCTGGGTATGATTGTGCCCCCCTAGGGCGTGTCTTCAAACTCGGAGATCCCCCTAAATCCCCCTTAAAAAAGGGGGAATTTGAGTATGGCTCCCCCCTTTTTCAAGGGGGGCTGGGGGGGATCATAATCTTGCGGAAAACTTTGAAAACACGCCCTAGCCCCCCAATTTTGCGGTGCGACCCGTGGCGAATTTAATTCGCCAACGGAAAGCGCACCGGCGGGGGAACAAAACTCTAAAAATCCCCCGAGCGAGGGATTGCTCGCTCGGGGGATTTAGGGGGCTTTACCAAAACCAAACAATCGCCCATTCATACTTCAATTCAGCAACGCCCAAAATAATAAGTGTTTGGTTCAAGGATAGTGATGAATTACCAGACGATAAATTTACCTAAAGAATTTCTGAGAAGCTTGCAGGCATTACCACCACAGCAACAGCAGATGGTGTTTGATTTTGTGGAGTTTCTGGCTCTCAAGTATGTTGAATCTGAGCCCAGTCAATCTCAGACTCCTCGGATTTTAGGCTTGCTGGAAGGAGAAGGATGGATGAGTGATGATTTCAACGAGCCTCTATGTTGATAATTAATAATTAAGAATGAATAATTTAGAAGTTAGAATTGGGGCGTTGCTGAATCAAGTAATGAATATGAGTGGAGTGGGCATCCTGCCTGCGGTTAAAATATCAGAAGCAAGATGCCCGTTCCACAAAATTCATAAAATCATTCCATTATTAAGCAATGCCTGGCCTTCTGCCTTCTGACTTCTGACTTCTGACTTCTGACTTCTCTCCTCCTTCAAACACAATCGCTGTCTTGATGCAGCGCGGTCTTGGGGAGGCAGCGCTGCATCGCTGTTTTGCCATTATTATAGAGTTACCTAAACTGTGGTTTGGGAGAGAGCCGCGCTTGAGGGGAGTCAACCAATAAGCGCGGCTCTTTTCGCCATGATTATATTATAAATAGTAGTTATGGTTGTTGTCAAGTGGAAAATCAAAAAAATCTGGATAATTTTTGATTTTGTTAATAATTATTTACAATCAAATTAATAGGAGGTTAGGAGTTAGGAGGTAAGGAGATTAGGAGATAGAAGGTAAGGAGATTAGGAGATAGAAGGTAAGGAGGGATGAGTCACAAAGGACTGTGCCAGTATTTAGTCAGCAATAGCAAACTTGACTTAAAAAATATTCTGTCTACTAATCTCCTATCTCCTAACTCCTAACTCCTAACTCCTAACTCCTAACTCCTAACCTCCTAATCTCCTTACCTCCTAACCTCCTTACTATCTCCTGTCTTCTGTTATCCCAGTATTTAGTCAGAAGTAACAAAATTGACTTAAAAAATATTCTAACTCCAACCGGGTGCATCTCAATGCATGCTGTTTGAGCCGGTGGTGCGTTACGGAACGGGCTGTCCTAACCGAGCGCGAAGTGGCGGAAAATTAAGGCTCGCCCGTCCCTAACGCACCCTACAAAACTGTCTTATAACTCCTAATCTCCTTACCTCCTATCTCCTAATCTCCTAACCTCCTAACCTCCTAACCTCCTATCTCCTGTTATCCCAGTAGTTAGTCAGCAATAGCAAACTTGACTTAAAAAATATTCTAACTCCAACCGGGTGCATCTCAATGCATGCTGTTTGAGCCCGTGGTGCGTTACGGAACCGGCTGTCCTAACCGAGGGCGAAGTGGCGGAAAATTAAGGCTCGCCCGTCCCTAACGCACCCTACAAAACTGTCTTCTAACTCCTAATCTCCTAACTCCTAACCTCCTAATCTCCTTACCTCCTTACCTCCTTACTTTCTCCTAATCTCCTTACCTCCTAATCTCCTTACCTCCTTACCTCCTTACCTCCTTAGTTAAAAATTCTCTTAAAGAAGGATATAAAATTAATCACTGAATCAAAATAATTTTCTAATTATCTCACAATTAGCTAAACCCAAAACTAAAAAAAATATTAATTATAAGTCTGGCTTTTATTTACAAAAATTCATACATTAGCGTTAATTTTTGTGAGACTATTTATATAAGGCTTCGACGCCAATGAGCTCAGAAAATAAACAGTCCCAAATTCACCATAGATTTATTGTCTGGAAGCTCAAAACCTTATAACTATCTTCAAAGTCGCGCCTAAAAAAAAATTTATATTTTTGTAACTTATAGGCTGAAATTATTACCCAGTAAGGATTTAATCTTGCATGTTCCCTCCCCAGCAAAAACACCTATTTTTTTGTGACCAAAAAAAACGTAGTAAACTGCAAATCGTGTGTAAATAACTACCTATGAGCAACTCTCTACTTGTTCCCATTAATCTCGATGCTCTGTGTCTGGCCAACGACGAGCTAGTCCTCGATACCATGGCAGACTACAGCCTACTACCCTACAAATACCAAGACGAAACCCATGGCTCTGGACAAGACAACCTCAGTGAACAGATTCTCGCCCCCTTATTCAACCAGCAATTGACTTTGGAAGCGGGCATCCATCTCCATTGGTCTATACCCGATGCCCTAACCACTGGAACCCATGAGACATTCACTACTTTCCCTCAAGTTCCCAATCGTTGGCTGATTATACGCCAAGGAGGAAGCAAAGAAGATAAACAATGGGTAATCGAGAGTGACTATCTCTATCCTGAACGACCAGCAGAGGATGATAGCGCACCACCAAAAGCGATTAATATTCTGATTGACCCACCGGATTTAAGTACTGTAGATCCTAACGATGCCAGCACTTATCAATATCAACGTTACCGCTATATGGGGCGAAGTTGGGAACTGGGAGAATGGCAATCTGATAGTACTAGTAAAGAATATGCTGCTGCTTTAACTGCTGTGGGCACCAATGCCAATGTACCCGTATTGGATACAGTTAAAGTAACTTTTGCAGCCTTTTATCCTAACTCCTATAGCGTTTTTGGCTTCCACGACCCTGATTATCCCACCCAGACTCCTGAGGAAGGCTTACAGTATGATGTGGTGGGCTGGTACAGTGATGGTGGACAGGATTGTATCCAAGAGTTCTTAGCCGAAAATAGTGGGGTAACTGACCTCGAAGAGTTACTAGCACTTCTACAAGAAGAGTTTAGTTGGACTATTGAGCCAACAGAAGCCATCCCACCCCAGACTATCTATCACTCTCGCATCACCTTTGGTGCTAATGGTGGTTCCGTAGATCCAGATTTATCCCAACCTAACCTAGCGGTGGGAGATTCCCCCGCCGAAGCCCTGGCTGCTTACTTGGCAAATTCCTATCCCAATAAGGATCAGGCGATTGATGAAGATCCTAACAATACCATTGGCAAAGTCGTTGAAGAACAATTAGAAGCCCTACAAATATTACAAAAGTTAGAATCTCAAAAACTCGATATGTATGCCAAATTCCGGCAAGGAAGACACGAAGTGGGGTTTGGTACGGAGAACAATGGCTATCTGTGGTCAATTATGCCCCAGGTTTCTAAAAATGAGTCAGAAACCACCGATACTTCTCAACAAAATGACTTAACTTTGCCCGATGATTTAGCTCAATCCCTGAATCAACTCAACATCATCCAAGAGCAATATAATCAGGCTCAGCTAGACATAGAATCCTTGCAGCGTCGGTTATATAGCCAATGGTACATTTATGAGAAGGGCGATCCTAACTTCTACGGAGATGTGAATGATTACAGCCTGGTGCCTTTGCGAACAGCCATGGCTGCTGCAGGAGAAATCGAATTTTCAGGACAGGGAACCAGCACCACCGTAACAGCAAAAACCTTGCCTTTTCAGGTTATATCAAGGTTAAATTTCTATTTCACTGATTATGTTGAAATAATGGATAACGCTGCGGGTAACGACTTTAGCGGCTGGGCAGAGATGAATGTAGAATTTGCCAATTGTGGAGTAACACTATCGGATAATCGAACTGTTGAAGCAGATAATCCGGGGGGAGACTTTTCTGAAGGTAAAACTTGGAATGTTATTGATGGAGGACAAACCTATCCCGTTAAAGTAGAAGGAGGGATTTTGACTATCTATATTCCCCCTACAGCCTCTCAAATCGCCTATAACCTGGTTAATGCTATTCGTAACTTAGGAAGTGCGATCGCTAGTTATACCACTTCCACGACCCAATATCGCCTCAGTCAAGTTCCTAGTGAAAATTACTGGCGTCCTAGCGATCCTTTTGTCCTCTTGACGGGAGATGCGGCCAAAGCTTCCAATCGTTTCGGACAGGATGGACGGTTGCGGGATGACGATTTACTCCAATGCTACCCCATCGATTTTGAGGTTACGAACATTACCAGCGATATCAATGGGCTTTTAGCGCAAATTGATAGCCTGAAACCCCAATCGGGAGAAGACTCAATTAACTTTAATACCTGGAATCAGCAACCTTGGAATCCCTTTGCTTTTGAGTGGAATGTCTTGAACTATCCTAGTCGTGAGATGACGGAGGGAGTGGTTCAAGATTATCAAGCCAATCAAATTCTTGATAACTATAGCTTAGAACCTAATGCCATCGACCTCCAACTGAAACCTGGCAAAGAAAGCAGTTTTGTCGAGAATGGTAATAGTTATACAGGGTTCAGTATTTTAACCCCGTCGGTGGGAGAAGAGTTAAGTGGACAATTGACTCGTTATTTAGATGCACAACTTCTACCCACCTACTACTACGAAAATAATATTCCCGAAGACGACCAAACCCCAGACTACTTAAGTGAGAATTTTGAGACGGTTAAATCTTGGTATGAGGCGACAGACGATGTTCAGGGAATGACTGACGAGCAAAAAGCCCAAGATACAATTTACGTAGCCTTGTGGGCTTATGAACAGATGGAAACCTTAGACTGTCAAGCCCAAACCATCGGTGGGTTTAACGATACCATCATGCTCTCCCAACCCACTCTGCAACTAGAAGTGGACGATCCTCTCTCCACCAACGATGTGGCACAATTTATTACCGATCAGGTGCGTTGGACTTTAGGAGATAGCACCATTCAATACGAGTTCCTCGATGGGGACATTTTCAACCCCATCCGCAGTGGAGGAATGACCATTGATCAACTGTGGTTAGTGGATAGTTATGGAAGACATTTTACAGTCATTGACCCAAATGCAGGACAAGTAGACTTGGTAACCAGTAGCCGGATGACTCCTCCGGATTCCTCTGCTATTTATCAATTTTTATTGGCACCTCGTCTCGCCCAACATGCCCGTCTCAACTTCCACTGGTTATCAGCCAATGAACCCAGCGAGATTGAAATGACTACTAAGCCAGCTCGAAATCCCGTTTGCGGTTGGATTGTACCCAATAATCTTGATAGCACTCTGAGTATTTATGACCAGCAAGGGAAAACTTTGGGTTCCTTAGATCGGGCTGGAAACTGGAGGGCTGCCCCTGGAGGCTTTGGTATTCCTGATGTTGCCAGCATCTCTAACTCTCACTTGCGCAAGCTGGTACAGTATCTGGTGGAGCGAGGAAAAGATTTTCAACAACAGTTTCTTTCTACCTTAGACAATTCCCTGGCTACTATCGATCCCGAAGGATTTGCCACCCATAGCACTCTGGCATTATTAATTGGACGACCCATTGCTGTAGTTCGTGCCACCTTTAGCTTAGAGGTAAAAGGGCTACCGGTTTGCGATCCTACGGTCAAAATTGAGAGTGCTGAGCAAGAAGTACCCACCTACGGGTATACCGAAGTAAAAGTTCCCATTCGTTTAGGAGATTATCAACAACTCAACGACGGCTTGGTAGGTTATTGGCGAGAAACCCCTGGGGAAACTGAGGGGGATTATGACTATGAAGGAAATATCTTCTATGCGCCCCAAAGTAATTTAGCCAATGACAGTTTGATTCAAACGGAATCAGAAGGGTTAGTTTATTTCGAGCAAACCGTGGATGCACCACCCCAAGGAGTAACCATGTTAATCGATCCTCGGGGCACAATTCATGCTACCTGTGGGTTCTTACCCAACCGGGAATTAGTTTTACCGTCGGAAAACTACACCACTGCATTACAGTCCATGGAAGTTAATTTCCTAGCTACCCCCATGTTATGCGATCGCCAAACTGATATGGATATTGACATCCACAATGGCGATGAAATTGATCCCCCTACCTCTGATGCTAGCAGTGGGTTAGCAATTCCTGTTCCCCAAGAAACCAATGCTGTTTGGTCGTGGGTATCTTTAACTGGCGAGGAATGGTCAGAAACTACTGAAATTACATCAGTTAATCCCACAGCAACTTTTTCTCAACCCCAGCAACTGTATGAGGGTTGGTTGCAGTTGAGTCGAGCACAGGAGGAGTAGAGGAGTTAGGAGGTAAGGAGGTAAGGAGGTAAGGAGTAAATTTTGCGTAGGGTGCGTTAGGGGTGGGATTGCCCTGATTTTACGCTTCTTCGCCAGCCTTGAAATAGCCCACCCCGTAACGCACCACCGGCTCAAACAGCTTTTAGGAGATGCACCCGGTAAGGAGGTAAGGAGATTAGGAGGTAGGAGGTAAGGAGATTAGGAGGTAGGAGGAAAAAAGTTAGGAGTTATGAAGGTGAATAATTGGCGTTGCTGATTCTGGGTATGGTTTCGCCCCCCTAGGGCGTGTTTTCAAAGTTTTCCGCAAGATTATGATCCCCCCCAGCCCCCCTTAAAAAAGGGGGGAGCCATACTCAAAGTCCCCCTTTTTTAAGGGGGATTTAGGGGGATCTCCGAGGCAAGAAAACACGCCCTAGCCCCCCAATTTTGGGGGGAACAAAACTCTCAAAGTCCCCCAGAATTGGGGGATTTAGGGGGCTTTAATAACACCAGATAATCGCGCATTCATTCCTTAATTCAGCAATGCAGAATAATTAGCCCCATAAGGAAAGAGTAAAATTGATTCTTCATTCTATCTCCTGTCTCCTAACCTCCTAACCTCCTAACCTCCTAACCTCCTAACCTCCTAACCTCATAACCTCCTAATCTCCTAACCTCCTAACCTCCTAATCTCCTAACCTCCTAACCTCCTCAATTCTGTCTCCTACAAG
>NZ_JAAHHE010000619.1:0-2764 GCF_010692525.1 Moorena sp. SIO3B2 | reverse complement strand
TAAAACGCACCAGCTCCGTAGTAGCTCACGAAGGGTTTACTATCAATCAACAAAAGACCCGAATCCTACGGAAATCCCAGCAGCAAGAAGTAACAGGAATTGTAGTCAACGACCATCTCAATATTTCTAGAAAACAATTAAAACGCTTCCGTGCCACCCTCTATCAAATCGAAAAAGACGGTCCAGATAGCAAACACTGGGGAAACTCCAGTAATGTAATCGCAGCCATTCAAGGCTATGCCAACTTCATCGCCATGGTCAATCCCGAAAAAGCAGCCCTCTTTCAAGCACAAATCCAACGCATCAAAGAGAAATGGTTATCTAATCACCATTAGGTCTCAGCCTACCCTACACCGAATCGCCTTGGGCGAACAACATTTTTGAATTAATAATTATAGCAGTCGAAGTAAAGCTTAAGACATCTTCTGCTCCCTGCTCCCTGCTCCCTGCTCCCTTTCAACTAAAAGACTATGTCCTAAACTATACTTCCCTTGCTCTAATAATTAAGAATTAAGAATTAAAAATTAAGAATTAAAAATTAAGAATTAAAAATTAATACTTTGTAAGTATACGTTCTACATTCTGCATTCTTAATTCTACATTATGACAGACAATATTGGTCTTTCGGCCACGCGATCGCCTTCAACTAACTACCGCTTACCTTGTAAATTTATCACCTCCTTATCACTAGGGGAGTTTGAGGGGAAAGAATACCCCATCCCTGCGACGGGTGGGGATGAATTTCCCCTGGCCGTAGGCTACGCTAAGCGAACAAGTACTTAAGGTAGTAAGCCGGTCTTTCCCAAAGCTTCTAAATATTCCGATAGGGTCAGACCTGCTCTATCTGCCATCTTTTTTAGGCCATCCCAGGCGGCATCTGTAGTTCTGACTGTATGTGACTTCTTGGCTTCTCCATGTATTGGAGGTCTCCCAGTTTTTTTTACCATATTGTTGACATCCGCATTCCTAAAAGCTATAATCAATATAGCACGGATAAAGAGGTCGAGACGATGCAGTTAGGATACAGGTACAAACTAAAACCAAGCCGACAACAAGAGGCCACGATGAACAGATGGCTTGATATGTTGCGATCGCAGTACAACTACCTTCTTAGAGACAGGATTGAATCTTACAGTCAAGTCAAAGCTCCTAGGTTAGGTAATTACTGCGATCTAAAAAGTAAAGGGGAAGTGTGTCCGTTGACCTGTTCAGTCAGCAAATCTCATTCCGTTGGTTACCCCTGGAAAAGTAATACAAAGAATCCTAGGAGGACTGCTTACGAGGCTCAGAGTTCAAGTCTCCCAATCCTAAAAAAACAGCGACCTTGGTATAAAGGTATTAACTCGACGGTTCTACAGCAAGCACTAAGACAGTTGGATGTAGCGTTCTCTAAGTTTTTTAAAGGCGAAACTGGATACCCTAAACCCAAAAGAAGGTCTAGATTTAGAAGCTTCAAATATTCTACTGGGCAAGTGAAATTAGACGGCAATAAAATTTACTTACCAGGTATTGGGTGGATGAGTTTTTACAATTCTCGTCTTATTCCTGAAGGATTTAAACTGAATTCTGTTACTGTTAGACGCAAAACTCGTGGATGGTTTGTAAGCATTCAAATCGAGGACAAATCGGTTCCAGTGCCTCCAGTAAAAAGCAAGGACGAGATCAATCCACAAAAAGTCAAGGGTTGCGATCTAGGTATCAAAAAGTTGATCAGCCTTTCCAGTGGAGAAACAGTAGCTAATCCAGCTATTCAGACGTCCTTTAAGCCCAGAGAAAGACGCCTGAAGTTAAGACAAAGAGCCGCCAGTAGGAAGAAGAAAGGCTCTAAAAATAGAGGGAAGTCCTATACTAGAGTAGCCTCACTTCATGAGCGCATTACGAACAGCCGTAGTGCTTATCATTGGGATACAGCTAACAAATTAGTTGATGGGGCAGATGCATTAGTTTTTGAGGATTTAAACATAAAAGCGATGAAGTCTCGTTGTAAACCTAAGCCTAATGAAAACGGTGGCTATGATCGCAACGGGCAATCAGCTAAAAGAGGATTGAATCGCTCAATATCTAATGCGGCTTGGGGAGAACTTGTGAAAAAGATTGAGGTCGTGGCTGCAAAGTCAGGCATTCCAGTAGTCAAAGTAAACCCCAAGTACACATCTCAAAAGTGTCCAAAGTGTCACCACACCAGCAAAGAGAACAGAAAGAAAGAAAAGTTTGTTTGCACCAACTGCGGGCATTACGATGATGCCGATGTAAATGGTGCTGTAAACATAAAACTGCGGGGTCTCAAAAAACTGGGGATTGACCCTTCTCAGCTACCTCCGGTGCGGGGGAAAGTTACGCCCACGGAAATAACAGCAACGAACGTTGTTGTGCCTGGGAATCCCCATCCCTCGTGATTAGTGGGGTAGTTCAAGTACACTCATCCCAATCTGAAGAGACTGATTAAGTCAGCGACCATACTCACCAGTTTCCTCACTCAGTTCAAAAGCCATCAGCGATTCTGCGCAGCCGACGCTATCCCCTTTGCTTCGGCCACTATATTTCACGAATCAGATCGGATTGCTATAGTTCATATGTTCTACAACTCCGACCTGTTCCCTTCACTTGGTTCCAGACAACAACCCATAACGAATCAAGCCCCGGCGATACCCTCGACTCATCAACCCCATCGACAGTGCCGCTTCCACAATTTTCCAATTACTATTGAGCAACCCTAAAAGCGCTTTCGGCTCAAAAGCAGAATCAATCACAATATCCCAAAACG
>NZ_JAAHHE010000618.1:0-2775 GCF_010692525.1 Moorena sp. SIO3B2 | reverse complement strand
TCTTCTCGATTTTTTCTCCAGATTACTGGCAACACAACTTAGAAGCTCAGCGGGGTTGGGCAGCCAAGACTATTGTTAATGGTTTAATGAATTCAGGAGGCTGGTTTGGCTTTGGTCCAGAGCCTGGTGCCTTACAAAGAGGAATAGAAAATTCGGTGATTCTCTCCCCAGATGAACAACGGCATTTATCCTGGCATGTGGAACTCCTGGAAGATGCCTACTGGTTTGCCTTCCTAGGGTATTTTGGAATTGTTGGTTTGGGGATTTTTTGGCTAATCTTGTTACGGCTTTACCAAACCTCTCAATCTCTGATTAAATCTTCTTCATCCCTGGAATACAAATCCCTTGGGGTGATGCTTTGTACGATAATTATTGTTTCTTTCTTTTACACCTTTGTGGAACGGACATTTAAACTACGACCCTTTAGTTTTTATTTTTGGTTACTGGCTGGATTGGTAGTTAATTCCTGGTCTGTTCAACAAGGGAATAGGGAGTAGGGAGTCGGGAGTCGGGAGTCGGGAATCGCGAATCGGGAACAGGCAAAAGGAGTAGGGTGCGTTAGGGGCGGCATTACCATCATATCCAACTTTGTAGCCAGTAGCCCCGTAACGCACCACTTTTTAAGGAAAAAGGCAAAATGCAAAAGAGAACAGTATCAAAAAAAGACAAGCATTTTTTTTGCTATGCTGAATCCTTAGTGCTGATATACTTATCATCATACTGTTGGCAATTCCCCCATCACCCTATCACCCCATCAGCCCATCATGATTGATCATCAACCAAGAGTGGAACAGATATTTGTAGTGGGAAACTCCCGTAGTGGAACTACTCTGATGGGTCTAATCTTGGGATTAAATTCAGAGGTTTTCACCTTTGAGGAACTCCATTTTTTTGGGCAGTTATGGTCCGAGCAGCATCGGGACTCTTACCTGACTCAGGCAGAAGCAGAACAGCTAGCGGCTCGCCTCTTATCAATTCAGCATAGTGATGTTCTGCGTCCAGGGGATCCCAGTGACTTTAGTGAAGAAGCCAAAGTAATTATTTCCCAGCTTCCGGAGCAAAGGCTCACCTCTGGGGATGTCTTTAAGGTATTTCTGGGATACAAAGCTGCCAACAACGGTAAGAAGATTCCTTGTGAGCAAACTCCGGGCAATGTCTTATACATCGCTGAAATCCTGGAACTTTATCCCGAAAGCCGGATTATTAATATGGTTCGTGACCCCCGAGACGTACTGCTTTCACAAAAATATAAGTGGCGAATCAAATTCCTGGGTGCCAAGAATATTCCCTATCGAGAAGTCTTCCGGTCTTGGTGCAATTATCATCCCTTTACCATCTCAAAACTTTGGAATGCCTCGATTAACGCTGCTGAAAAATTTGCCAATCATCCCCGATGTCGTACGGTGAGATTTGAAGATTTGGTCACAAATCCAGAGCAGACAGTGGCAGAAATTTGCCAGTTTCTAGGTCTGGAGTTCCAAGCTCAAATGTTGGATGTTCCTCAAAATGAGGGTGGTGTCTCATCCCATAAGCAAATCACACCAAAACGTCGGGGAATTGACCCCAATACCACTGGAAAATGGCGGCGTGGGGGACTTTCTGTAACAGAGATTCATATTTGCCAGCAAGTAACCTATACTAACATGCTCAACCATGGTTACTCCTATGCTTCGATGAAGCCCAACCCCTTGATGTTAGCATTCAGTTGGGCATTTTTACCGGTAAAATTGACCCTAGCCTTGTTAATGAATCTTCACCGAACCCGAAACATTGTAGAAGCGATTCGCAGACGCTTGTAGATCGTAGCATCTCATATTTGAAAATTTTGCGTAGGGTGCGTAGGGTGCGTTAGGGGGGGATTGCCATCATATTCAACTTCGTAGCCAGTAGCCCCGTAACGCACCACCGAAGGGTTTGCCCTCATTTTTACGGTAGCCAGCGTTAGGTTGCTGCCCATAACGCACCACCGTATCAAACAGCAAAAGCGATGCAGCGCGGTCTTGGGGAGGCAGCGCGGTCTTGGGGGTTTCCCCCATGAGCGACTGCATCAAGACAATGAGATGCACCCAACCGGATTTGGTCATGGTGATACCGATAGGAGATGTTTAATACCTTTAATAAAGACTTGAAAACTGTGGGATGTATTGTCAGTTAAAGATAAATAGGGTGCAATTTTTTTAGAATGAATTCCTGGATAGTATTCGTTAACTAAACGTTTAAGCTCTTGTTTGGCAGAGTTAAGCTGATCGGGGTTACGGTATTTCTTTTTACTTTGTTGTTTACTGAGGCTATTAGGTTTCATGTTATAGGCTTTTTCGACTGCCGCCAAATTTCCTAAGAACCAGGATTCTAATTCATGGCAGATGATCCGAATCATCACATTATTGGATTTTCCGGCAGTTTGACAAATTTCTAATAGTTCTGATTTGAGTTTTTTGCAATCATGGGAGTTTTGGTCATGGACGATAATAAATCTAGTGTCAGGACTATATTGAAAGGCTTTAATTTTATTGGGAATAGATTTACATAAGTCCTGTTTGCCTTGGTGGGGGATACAAATATAGTTTATTTCATCGGGAATAATTTTCGGTAGGAGTTGATCTAAAACGTTTTTCATTGAGGGTTCTTCTAGCAGAAAAATCAGGTCATAACTCATTAGGGGGCAACTCCTTTAAACCAGCCTTGATTCCAGAGATAGCCGGGTAAGTCTCCAGCTTCGACTAGATTGACAAGGGTTGGATTATCTTTAGCCCTTGAAAATTTGGTGATCCCATG
>NZ_JAAHHE010000617.1:0-2783 GCF_010692525.1 Moorena sp. SIO3B2 | reverse complement strand
GAGGCTTGACTCCAATTGCTGACTACCACTCCTCCCTCAGGCAACAATAAATTGCACCTTGACCGTTTTATACCGGATTATCCAGATTAATGACGGTTTAAGAGTATCTCATCAAAGTTCTCACAATTGGCTTTCGAGTCCTTTTGTCTATAGCAGCAGGAAATTTGGCGTTGCTGAATTAAGGAATGAATGCGCGATCATCTGGTTTTATTAAAGCCCCCGTGGGTCCCCCAATTCTGGGGGACTTGTCTTGATGCAATAGCGAGTGGGGGAAACCCCCAAGACCGCGCTGCATCGCTTGAGAGTTTTGTTCCCCCACCGGTGCGCTTTCCGTCGGCGAATTAAATTCGCCACGGGTCGCACCGCAAAATTGGGGGGCTAGGGGGGCAAAACCATACCCATAATCAGCAACGCCGGAAATTTAGATTAAATCACAGATAATTAAACCCTTGTTTATTTGATAGCGCTTATCCTAGTAATAAGTTATACTCACCTCTTGCCCCATTCTCAATAAGCTTGGTTCATGTAGGGTGGGCAGTGCACCAGACAGATAATGAAGCTTGCAAAGCGCGTTGGTAGGCACTGCCCACCCTACGATTAATGACAATGGTGCAAGATCTCAGTTATACAGATTTTTTGGCGTTGCTGAATCAAGGAATGAATGCGCGATCATCTGGTTTTATTAAAGCCCCCGTGGGTCCCCCAATTCTGGGGGACTTGTCTTGATGCAATAGCGAGTGGGGGAAACCACGGCAATAGCGAGTGGGGGGAACCCCCAAGACCGCGCTGCCTCCCCAAGACCGCGCTGCATCGCTTGAGAGTTTTGTTCCCCCACCGGTGCGCTTTCCGTCGGCGAATTAAATTCGCCACGGGTCGCACCGCAGAATTGGGGGGCTAGGGGGGCGAAACCATACCCATAATCAGCAACGCCGGAAATTTAGATTAAATCACAGATAATTAAACCCTTGTTTATTTGATAGCGCTTATCCTAGTAATAAGTTATACTCACCTCTTGCCCCATTCTCAATAAGCTTGGTTCATGTAGGGTGGGCAGTGCACCAGACAGATAATGAAGCTTGCAAAGCGCGTTGGTAGGCACTGCCCACCCTACGATTAATGACAATGGTGCAAGATCTCAGTTATACAGATTTTTTGGCGTTGCTGAATCAAGGAATGAATGCGCGATCATCTGGTTTTGGTCAAGCCCCCGTGGGTCCCCCAACTTTGCGGTGCGACCCAAGGGCGATTTACTCGCCCTAGGAGGCGCGCACCGGAAGGGACGCAAGAAAGTCTTGTTCCCCCACCGGTGCGCTTTCCGTCGGCGAATTAAATTCGCCACGGGTCGCACCGCAGAATTGGGGGGCTAGGGGGGCGAAACCATACCCATAATCAGCAACGCCGATTTTTTTACTGTTATCTTTTTACTGTTCCATAAAATCAAAAATGGACATAAACTAGTTGATAAATACTATATCAATACCCGTTGATGGAGCCGTAACTATGAGTAGTCTATCTCAACTTCAAAGCCGAAAACTTGGATTAATCGAATTAATCTCAATGGGGTTTGATGTTTATCTGAAAAATTTGAAGCCTATCCTACTGTTGTTTTGTACAATTTATTTACCTTTGCTGATAATTTTATCAGCTTTGAACCCGGAAAATATAAATAACCCTTCAGGATTGTTTTTAGCATTTTTTGTAGTTGTTTCGATCATTGTCAATTTAGCAAGTTTGATCTATTACATAGCCCTATCGCTGATTACAGAAAATTATATTCATGGAAGAGATACCAGTTATCAGAGTGCAGTCCAAAAAATAGTTTCAAATTTACTGCCTCTAGTTGGCTTGGTTTTGATATTTAGTATTAACTATTTTATCCGATTTATGCTACTTATAATCCCAGGGATAGTTTATACGGTAAATAATCAATACTATGGGCTGGCTTTTATTCTCCGAGACCAAAGGGGAAAAGATGCTTTCGATTACAGTCGCTCCAGCGATGCAGCGCGGTCTTGGGGGTCCCCCCCATGAGCGACTGCATCAAGACAGAGTTGAAGGGAATTGGTGGAAAGTATTTTTCTTCATTTTTCTAAGTGGATTGAGTGCTTTATGCTTACAATTTATCTTGAATAGTGTATTAACTAGTCTTCCTTTTATGAAAAATTTTTGGGGTGATTTACTTTCAGTAATTTTACCTCAATTTATCTTATCGTCATCGGGATTGCCATTGGTAATATACTTCTATTTCTTAACTTAGATGATCAGAAAAGTTTGGAGAGCTGATTAAAATTGAAGCATTAATAGGCTAGCTCAATCCGGTGACTTAAAACCAAGTTCTGTATTCATCTAAATAACCGTCGTAGTACAATTCTTCTTCTTCAAGGCAATCTGGAGTATCGACAGTAGTCTCTTCTGTTAAGTCTATTCCGTGATACTCTTCCTCTAGTTTTTTCATCTCTTCAAACAGACCTTGTTTCTTAAGCTTAGATCTTTCTGCAACAAATTTGTTCCATTTCTTACACTTTTTCCTAGCTCGTTCTCCTGGGACGTTTTTACAGTTTACCGGCCTGTAGTCGCTAGGTTCATAAAACTTATGTCCCCCAGGATGTTTTTTCTTTTTTTTCTTACTCATATTAATAGATTTTACTTTTTATAGACTTCTATAAATTTTGGCCGAAAGTCAATTGAGTAAGATTTTATCCCAGATTGTTATAACTCACTAGTTAATCTCTGTATTATTATACCTCATAAGTAGGATAAACGTAAGCATATGCTGATAGCTG
>NZ_JAAHHE010000616.1:0-2788 GCF_010692525.1 Moorena sp. SIO3B2 | reverse complement strand
TTAGTGCTAAATTAACATCAATAGCTTCTTAAGCTTATTATAGCGTTAATTCAACGTAAAATTGACTTGGTCAATTTGATCGCTGAAAAGCAGTGCCTGAGAAAGTTTCAAGTTTTTGGAGAGGTCTGTTTAGCAGTAATCTCTTAGGAGTGGACTTACCTACACAAGCAGCATCAGTCCAATGGGTTTTATCAAGACCTCTGGTTTTCCGGTTGAACTTGGTCAGGCCACCAGAACCTGTTTCCACAGGCAGCCCAGTTGATTTTAGTCTTCTCCATAATTCCCAACGGGTTGCGTTGACGGCTGCTGCATCTTTCAAAGGGGTTTTTGCTTTAGCTAATACCTTTTTGATAATTTCCGGTTTTTTTCTTAAAAATTTCTCAATCGGGTTATTGCCTTTTTTCTGATTACAGCACCGACAAGCAAGAGTCAAATTACTAACTCGATTACTGCCACCTTTTGATTTTGGTATAATGTGCTCAACTTCTAAAGGTGTATCAATAGCGCCACAGTAAACACAGTTATGTCCCCACTTAGCGAGTAGATACTCTTTTACCTCAAACCCAAATAGTTCACCATGTTGATACTCAATTTCTGATACTTCTGGATTTTGCATTTTTTGAGTATCGAATCGAACTAATTCTTGAGATATTGCGGTTATAGGGCACAGTTTTCTTAGTCTCCTAACCCAAGTCTCGATATTAAATACTCGACTCATTAATGATGGAGGCAACCAACTCTCTGGGCGTTTTCGATTAAGGAAACGAGGTTTACGGTAACGAGTCTTTCGATTTCGTCTACCTCGCCTTAAAGCTCGTCTAGACTCTAGAGAGTTTTTAATTTGCTGCCCTCTATGATTGATTTCTAAGGCGCTTGTGATCCGTCCAGTTGGCTCCTGAATAATAGCTATTCCCGTCGTTTTAGAGCCTGGATCTATTTTTAGTCGGTGTGGATGAACAACAGAATCCTGTAACGATCTATCCTGCATGATAATAGTAAATGGGTAGCGCTTGAAAACTTTAGCTCTCCCTTTTTTAAGTAGATCTCTAGCCCGTGCCGGTGTACATGGATCCAGAGGTTGTTTGTCTTTATCTAGCACGAAAACTCGCATTACTTTGATCTCTCCACAATGTGGGTAAAGTTTGCCGCGACAATGTTACAAAAGCTTTTTAGGTTAGCAACACTTCCTTAACTCACTACAGATGTTTAATTGCTAACAACAGAGCTGAAGACTGGCACGCATCTACAGGTGTTATGACTCAAGTAACGTAGACCATTAGAACGATCTTAGTCTGGTCAACTATGAGCTTCTAGCAAGCTCCCGCTATAGTCTGATAAGACTTAGCGGTGAGTTGTTGACATTTAGGTTTATATTGTCCATATTTATTGATGATATTTTTTAAAAATTATCTATATTTATATAGTTTTGCCATTGTTTAATAACCTATTGATTGATATAATATATAGCATTTTTTTTGATATGTAAACATAAAATTGATGGTAAAAGGGAGCAGGGAGCAGGGAGCAGGGAGCAGTAGTAAAGAGCTCCGAATAGTTTTTGATGTTATGCTAAATTAGCCATATTATTAATGACCTATTTAGAAATGCTATTCAATTAGTTTGAAGTCTTTTAGAAGTCAATTCGATTAGTGATTGCCATCGGGTTATCCCCCAAAACTCAACTATAGCGTTTCTCGTAGCTATGAGGTACACATTATTTTTCCCTCTTCCGTCTTCCCTCTTACCTCTTCTCTGCTCCTTGCTCCCTGCTCCCTAAAACCCATAAATTTGTACCTCACAAGTCGTAGAATTGCTATATCAAATTATTGAAGCAGTTGCTTTAGTCTTTGGCGAAAAGCTCGTAATGCAGGACTTCTCCCGCTCTCACGGCTTTGAGCTAAAACTTCTGCTACCAGGTCCGGAATTGGTAATCTGGGGAAGGTCGGACTGGTGGTAACTTGCCGGTACTCACCTCCTTGCAATAGGTCAATCCTGAGTTGATTTTTTTCATAGCGCCAGAGTTCAGGCACACCTAAGTTGGCATAGACATCCAGTTGAGTCTTGGAGGTAACATCCACTTCAATGGCTAGATCTGGTGGTGGGTCAACGCTGAGATCGACGCGTCGCTTGCCTCGCATTCTAGCGTGGTTTTGGATGTAGAAGCATTGATCCGGTTCAATGCCACTGTCCATATTTTCTCCCTTGAAGGTAGTGGAACCAAAGCACTCGCAGTCGATTTCTAACTCATCAAGCAAAATTTTAACCAAATCACCGATCAGTTCTTTATCGACTTCCTGTTCTGGGGTAGGCATTCTGATTTCTAAGGTTCCGTGGCTATAGGCAATACGGGCAGAGCGATGTTCCCCTAGTTCTTCTAGAACAGACTCAAATTCAGCCCACTCTAGGTTATGAATCAAGAGTCTTTGGCCTGGGGGAACGTTAAGTTGTTGGAGTAGGAGAGTAACAGCCATACAGTAATCGGTTTTGATTCCCAATTTTTCCAAGAGGTCTAGTCTGATTTTAGAGAACTAAGATATAGCTACCGTTAGTTAGAGTGCTCTTGGAGCCAGTTGAGTAAATCCTCACTGGTATTAAAATCCCAGATTGCTTCTGATAAGCGTTCTAGGTCTTGGGAATTCAAGGCTTCAAGCAATGCCATCCCATTACTTGTTAGTTTTCCAAAGCGGCGCTCAAGCTGTCGCAATAGTAAGCTTCTTTCACCTTCTAATCTGCCCTCTTCTCTGCCCTCTTCTCTGCCCTCTTCTCTGCCCTCTTCTCGTCCTTCTTC
>NZ_JAAHHE010000615.1:0-2789 GCF_010692525.1 Moorena sp. SIO3B2 | reverse complement strand
ATCATTGAAATGTACGGATTTTTTGGGGTTGCTTAATAATGGAATGATTGTAAGAGTTTTGTAGAACTGGCATCTTGCCAGTTTCATGCGCTTTCCGCATCTAATTATTAAATTCGCCACGGGTCGCACCTGTAGAATTGGCATCTTGGTGGAACTGGCATCTTGGTAGAACTGGCATCTTGGTAGAACTGGCATCTTGCCAGTTTCCTCCTTATTTTCGCGCGGGCAGGATGCCCACTCTACTTATATTCATTGCTTGATTCAGCAACGCCGATTTTTTGATGGTGTGTAGGTGGACTAGTTCCTAATAGTTGTTTTCAGTCAATGAACCACTTCATCGCTACTTTGTCATTATTATGACCACGGGGAGTATGCTCCCCTACACTCCAACGAATCATATCCCGATCGCCTTTAGTACTAACAACCATCATCAACCTGTAAGTATCGTCCAGAAATTTCAATACATCTCCATCAAAAACCAAGCTTGCACCGGAAAGATTTTGAACATAAACAATACCATTTTTGAGCACTATATGTTCTGCATACATGAGATTTTTTTGATCACCACTATCCATTAATACCCTTACTTGAGAGCCATTTTCTACTGCATTAATTAAGTTATTAATATTGCCTGCCGTTCGGTTGCCATTGGCATCATGGGCATAGGCTAGTGACCAACGATTTAGATTTGTCAATTTTGAACCATCTCCTACAAATTCTGTAGCTTTAACTGTGCCTTCAACTTCCAATTTTTCCGTAGGCTTGTCTAGGCCAATACCAACTTTATTTTTGACAGTAAGATCCATATCATCAGGCCAACTGTATTCGCTCATAGTCTTTGCTCGTCCCTAGATTGTTTATCAATTTCAATGTACAAAACTAAGTCAATAGACTATTTCCTCAGCAACATATAGTTAGCTATGCCTGGGGTAACTTGATCTGTTGATAATTTTTGGCTGTAACAACTAATTCTCCAGCCGTTTGTCTCTGGCTGGGCAGAAACTTCCATCTTAAAATCTTGGAGAAAAGGATCACCAGTAACTTTGCGTACTTCCAGCTCTCTAGGGGAGACAAAAATTACCCAATCATCTACAGTTGTTCCGCCTGGTACGGAAATTAGTTCACCATTTTGAGCTGTACCCACAAGAAACTGTCTGGGGGAAGGTAACTTAGCACCAGCAAGTTTGCGTACAGAATTATCTACTGTACTAACGTTACCGTTATTGTCTAATCTCACCTGTGCCAACCGCACTACAGTACCATCGGTAGGGGCATTACCAGTTTTTATATCTACATTACCGTCTTGGAGATTGTCTTGCCTTGTGCTACCACCGTAGATCACAAACTTGGGACGTTCAGCGGTGCGAGTGAATTTAGTCTCGCCACCTACTTCTACTTGGTAAGGGTTTTCTGGAATTTCCCGATAGATGATGGTAAGTTCAATAGTTGTATTGAGTTCTAATCCATCTAAGTTAATCGTGTCTGGTAGAGGAGAATCCGATAAGATAATAATGTCTCGACCTTCGTTATCGATTGCCATTCCTCTAGTAACAGCAATTTGTTTTTCCGCTTTTCTGCTTACTTCTAGCCCTTCCACCACACCCCATTCATGGAGGGAACGATTGTGGCGCTTGCGCAGATCACGATGGTAAGCTTGTTCGTCATTGAAGTCTTCTTGGACAAGAAACTGAGAGGTAAAGTAATTGGGACGTTGAATATCTGTCATAATCGCTATTCTCCTAAGTTGATTCTAAATTTTCGGGAATATTGCCTAAAAGGGTGTCAATACCAATTTGGGAACCGGTACCTTCTCCAGAAATAGGATCGAAGGTGCCAATCTGAATGGTGTCAGGAAAAATAATTTCTAGTTGGTAGTCGGTATGGGCAGGTTTTTCCTGTTCGATGATGGCGCTAGCAATTTCTACTTGTCGGCTGAGTTGCTCTGGGTTTAATCCTTTAGATAGAGCGATTTTTACTTTAAAAAAGTGGGGTAAACTGCCACCAATATAGGTACCTTTTCCAAGGATTGATTGCGGAGGAAGTTGTTGAGGATTTTGGTTTAATAGTTGGGAATCACCAATTTGAAACTCTGCGTCGATAGTTTCGGGAATAGTTGTTTCGGTAATGGTGGGGGTTCCTTTAATGAATAGTTCTAGCAGTGCTTGTAAATTGGCTTTGGTTCCTCGAAAGCGATACCGTTCTACAATATTAGCAATGAAATCCCGTTGTTGTTGGGGAGCTAGATCGGCTCTGAGACTCAAAGCTGTCCAACTCGCTAGCCAGGGCAGGAATTCTTCCGGTGTTTGTTGGGGATCGAAGTATGTATGGAGATGGGCAATTTTTGCTTCTAAACCTTTGTCGGAATAGTTGACACCATCTTCATGACCTAGGAGAATCTTTTCAAAGGCAAGTAAAAATTGACCGAGGAAAGGTTTGCTTTGATAAATCTCCGGTAGGTATTCTAAAAGGGGACTGGGGGAACGAGCTGAGTTTGTCATTGGTTTTTAACTGCTAAAATCAACGGTTTCTAAGGGGGATATAATTTCTATCTGGCTGGCTTCAATATTTAAATGGACTAGTTCTTCTGGTTTAAGCTGGATGGCACTTAGCTGTCCTGTATCGGTGTAAACTAGGCGTTGTTGGTTGCCTAAATTTGAATCAAGATTAGGCAAAAATACTTCGTCTTGTTGATTGGTTTTGGTGACATAATCTACAGCTTCTAGTTCATCAATTAGTTGATACAGTTCAGAAACATAAATATTACGACCAAAAGGCCAACCTTGAGGATG
>NZ_JAAHHE010000614.1:0-2804 GCF_010692525.1 Moorena sp. SIO3B2 | reverse complement strand
TAATTACCTTGGTGTCATCTGGTGTGACAGCAACGGCATTTACGGAGTCACCATGACCACTGAGGGTAGATAGTAAGAGTCCAGTAGGGGGAGTTAAGGTAGCTGTCAAGCTACGCAAACAAGTAGTTTCAGTTTCTGGTATCTGTTGTAATAATCGTTGAATGTCTGGGGTATCAAACTCTAGTAAACGCCCTGACAGTTGCCCTGCTAATTGATTTGGATCTTGACTTAAGATATGTGTTGATAGTCGCAACGCTCCCTGAATTAACTTCAGGGATTGTATCGTTTGCTGACTGTAGTCTGGATGAGATAAGTCTATATCATCAATCAATTCATAATCTTCAATCAGTGCCTTGACGCCCAATTCAGGATGATTAATTTTGGCTTCAATAAAATCATAGTCACTTAAGATAATAAATAATTCTTTAATTCGATTAGCTTTTAAGAATTGACTTGGAGATTTTCTCAATAAAAGTGCTTTTTCATCTGATCGTAATTTAGCTAACCTGCTGCGAATATTAATCATCACCAAACAGTACTCCTATCATCTTATCGGCAACTTCAGCACTAATATCTGGTAAATTCACCCCCGCCGCTTCCACAATATCCTGACGATGCAAAAAATCTCGGAAACTTTCGTGATAAAATCGATAAAGTGGTGCTTGATCGCTTTCTTGCTTTTGTAAAAATTGTGCCCATCCATCAAGCACTTCCTGCACGGTTAATTCATCTTGGTTAGAATACTTGGCAATTACTTGACGGGAAACAGCATCACCTAACTCACACATCACATAAATAATTTTAATTTTCTCCCTGGGTAAAGGCTTGGTTGTCATCCCCATCAGTTGCCAATGGTTTTCATAATAGCCTTGTAATCCTACCGGTAATTCATCCAAGGGTTTATCATTATAAAAGCCATCAGCGATTGCTGGCAAAACACAGCGCAAATACATAAAGTTATTTTCGCTTTTTACGGCAATCTCTTCCACAAACTCCTGATTAGAGAGGGCACGTTGCTTTTCAATCCACTGACTCAAGCCCTGTTGATACTCTCCATGCTCCAGCAATTGCCAAATATACTCCTTTACATCCCGATGGCTTTGTTGGGAGTTTTCCCTTAAATCCAATTTTTGGGTTGGTGTACTTGGTGATAACTGCAGCCTTTTCTGATTCTGATGATACGGTCTTCTGGTCAAGATAAAATAAATACCTTCTGGTAAAACTTTCGGTAAATATAAAAGATTACCAGCTCCTTCTTGGTCAACTTCATCCAAGGCATCCACAACAATCACCAACCGTTCACCAGCAGATAATTTTTCCCTAACCTTAGCCAACAAGGTTGATAACTCAGCATCTTGAGCATCTAGCAACTGGTAACGAGTTATCAATTGTTGATGGATTTTCCTTAGGAATAATTCTGGACGATTCATGCCTTCAGCACGACTATTAAAAAAGCAAATTGCGTCTGGGTTGTCTGATACATACTTAGCAGCAATGGCACTTTTACCCATCCCAGCATCACCAATAACAGTAAAGTAGCCCTGAGCAGTTTTGCTGAAGAAGGTTTCAATAGCCTTAAAGACGAACTGACGTCCGCAAAATAAGTGAGTTTTGTCTTGAATAAATTGTTCAAACTCTGGTGGTAACTGCTGTTGAGGCTCCCAGTCTTTTCTGTCAACGATATCAGTTGGTTTAAGATTTAGAACATTGCAAATATTTCTAACTGCCCATCTTTCCACTCCATGGGGACAATCTTTAGTACCAAGCAAGCGCTGAAAGGTATCCACAGAAACATGGGCTTGCTCTGCTAATGTCTTTTGATTCAGTCCAGCGTCTTTGTAAGCTTGTCTGAGTCTGGCTTTACCTTGCTGACTCGATCGCACTTTGTCAGATTCACGCATTTTGATTTTAGGGAGTCGGGAGTCGGGAGTCGGGAGTCGGGAGTCGGGAGTCGGGAGTCGGTAAGCATTCAGCGGTCAGCGGTCAGCGGTCAGCCGTTAGCTTTGTGGCACAGGCTTCGACGTTGTGACTTTACGCTTACCTGTTTTCTTCAAAAGTTCCGTAGCTTGCCCATAGCCCATAAGCTGATAGCTGATACGCGACACGCTGATAGCTGAATGCTTAATTAGGGCAGATAGGTTTTCTTGATTTACCTATTTGCCCTAATCTATTTTACAGCATTTTTCATAGCTATGAGGTACAGAATATTTTTTCCCTCTTCCCTTTTCTTTCTTCTCTGCTCTTTCCCCCCCTTATTAAGGGGGGTTAGGGGGGATCGCTGCTCCCTGCTCCCTAAAAGCCAATAGGGCAAAACCTAACATCAACTAAACCCATTTGCCCTTGCTGTAGATAGTTTCCTCTGAATAAGATACGAATATCAGCAGCAAACGATAGAAGATTGAGGAGATCAACAATGGCATTTATTTTTTCTAAGAAGCGACAAATTAAGGATGACAACCGTGATCTCAAAAGTGATATCAAAGAAGAAATCATCCGGGAATTATTACGACAAGTAAGACATAGTTACAACCTTGCCCTTGGTGTAACTGCGGCATCAGCGTTGATGACTTTATGTGGTGTCGGGCTTTTGTATATTGACAAAGTGTCGGAAGCAAGCTTGACAGCATCGGGCGGAGTTTTGGGGACTATTACTAGTGTCCAATTCGCGAAGGATTCCAAGGAAGAGTTAAAGGAAATGAGGGAGAAATTGTTAGATGAAACCTAAGCATTCAGCCGTCAGCTATCAGCCGTCAGCCGTTGGCCACAAGCCTTTAGCTGTTTCCGTAGCGCATTAGCTGATAGCT
>NZ_JAAHHE010000613.1:0-2806 GCF_010692525.1 Moorena sp. SIO3B2 | reverse complement strand
AAGAGGTAAGCTCTAGCTTTACCCTAGATGCTAAATTTACTGCTAATGGTAAGCCCTTAGGAATCTTAGGGGCTTCTGGTTCTGGTAAAAGTATGACGCTACGGTGTATTGCTGGTTTGGCTACACCGACTCAAGGCCGCATTGTCTTGAACGGAAGAGTTTTGTTTGATTCTAAACAGGGTATTAACGTTCCTCCTCACCAACGTCGCATTGGTTTTGTGTTTCAAAACTACGCCCTCTTTCCCCACATGAATGTAGCTGAAAATATCGGCTTTGGCTTACAGGAATTGCCGAAAGCCCAAAGGAATAAACGGGTATGGAAATATATTGAACTGATGCATTTACAGGGATTGGAAAAGCGCTATCCTCACGAAATTTCTGGGGGACAGCAGCAGCGGGTAGCCTTGGCAAGAGCAATGGCGATCGCACCAGAAGCTTTACTATTAGATGAGCCCCTTTCTGCCCTTGATACCTATCTACGGAATCAGATCGAAATGCTACTAACGGAAGTTTTCTCTAGCTATCAAGGAGCTACTCTTTTCGTCACCCATAAATTAGAGGAAGCTTACCGGGTCTGTGGTAATCTCTTAGTACTTTCCGAAGGAAATGTTATTGGTTATGACTCTAAAGAAGCTATTTTTGAGCATCCTCCTAGCTTTAGGGTAGCACAATTAACCGAGTGTAAAAACTTTTCTCGGGTTGAAATTATTGACCACCAAAAAATTCAAGCCCTGGACTGGAACTGTAGTCTCTCAGTTGTGGAACCGATCAGGAAATCCTTAGCCTATGTTGGCATCCGTGCCCATCATTTGAGATTTCTAAAAGAGCCAAATCACGACAATACTTTTCCCTGTTGGCTGGTGACCATGAGTGAAACCCAGCACCGAGTTACACTTTATCTGAATTTATATACTGCTTCTAGGAATACAGGAATTATGGATTGCCCCCTAAATCCCCCAATTCTGGGGGACTTTGACATCATTACCCCCCAAAATTGGGGGGCTAGGGGGGCGGGGGACTTTGACATCATTACCCCCCAAAATTGGGGGGCTAGGGGGGCAAAACAAACTAAACTTGGTAAGTCCTACAATCCTCAACAATACCACCTCCAAGCTGAAGTTTTTAAGGAAAAATGGCATCAGATTAAAGCTTGGCCTCAGCCATGGTATGTGCAGTTAGATGCTTTGAGGTTGATTTTGATGGAGAGTTGATTGAAATGAGTACAACAGGAGTACGATGCTCCTTGGCCTTTGGGCCACGCTACGCGAAGGTCGCCCCTACGCGATTGGCCGTAGGCCACGCTAAAAGCGATGGCTCGAAGAGCCCGCCAAAGGCGATCGCAAATCTTTTATAAACCCAACACGGATCCCTTCGCCCTTGACTACCGGACAATAATTTCCGATAGTTTTATTATGAAAGGAAGTGAGTTCATGATAGAGGGTAAAAAAGTTAGCAAGAGAGCGTGGTCTCGAAGCTCGTGTTGACAAAAAGCGCGGGAAAGGAAGCCACGTCACACTCTATTTTGGTGACCGATTTACTATTGTTCGCAATCCCAAAGATGAACTCAAGACTGGGACATTGAAGGCAAATTTTGTAGCTTAGTCTACAGGAAGATGAGATTTAACCATGCCATTACTATGAGTCGATTTTCATTCCCGGCTAGATTTACCCCTGACGAGTCGGATGGCGGGTTTGTGGTAACTTTTCAGGATCTGCCAGAAGCCATTACTCAGGGAGATTCCATCGAACAAGCCTTAGCTGAAGCAGCTGACTGTTTGGAAGAAGCGATCGCAGCCAGAATTGATGACCAACTCGACATCCCCAATCCCTCACCCCCAGCAGGCGGAGACTATTTAGTGCCGGTGCCAATTCAGACTGCCTTAAAAGCTGCCCTTTACCTGGCCATGTGCGAAGCAGGGATTACATCACTCCAATTAGCCCATACTCTCAATACTGATGAACAGGAAGTCAAGCGCATTCTCGACCCCGATAACGGGACGAAACTTCCTACACTGGAACGGGCACTAGCTGCCTTAGTTGACACTCGCCGTCTTGAAAGAACGGCGATTCCCAGATCAACGAGCTGCCTTAAACCACCATGTCCTAATCTTTGACGCCGCCAAAAATTAAGCAGTACCTAAACCAAATACCCGTCAAGACCAAGACTTCAGTTCAGTTCACAGTAGACCCAGCGGGCAATTCTCGCGATCGCGTTTGGCTACTTGTAGGGAAGTGCCTTAAAAAGTCCGTTTTCTTCCTTTTCACCTGGTTCCGGCGTGCCCCGCCGTACAGTTTTTTTTCTCAAAATGTGATTCTGCTAGGTTCACACGCCAACGGTTAATTGACGGTTGGGTTTTTAAGGAGGACTTTCCCTACCCTCCGAGCATTACTGCTTTCAGGTCAGTAAGTTACGGGTCTCTCTCCCGGCTCAGCCTGCGGTTTCTCAGCCTGTACTCATACCTTTAGTATACTATAGCGCTAGATAATATTCAACACCAATTGCAAAATTTTTTCGCTGGCTTTAAGCGCGCTATTCACTTTTATCCCTGCTCGCTTTGTGACGGGGCTTTCAGTGTTGGGTCTTCGAGTAAACGGATTGAACTGCGCCTTTTTTAGGGGAATGTGGTCAACATCATCAAGACGGGAATAGGGAAAAAATCCTGTGTATCTCATTACCAGGGGATAATTTCGCTTCGCTGTCGTCATTGGTGCAATAATCACTGTCTTAATATACTGATTCATCTCATTAGGAGATATAATCACACAAGGGCGAGTCTTCTTAATTTCAAAACCAATGGTGGGATCG
>NZ_JAAHHE010000612.1:0-2807 GCF_010692525.1 Moorena sp. SIO3B2 | reverse complement strand
CTTGCTTATTTAGCCTATTACCTACAGTACCACAAGAATTGTTGTTTATGTGAGGGGGTGAGCTTACCCCATGGATGAATCGTAGGGGCTTGCGCTCACCCCCTCACACTCCCCGATTTCCGGTCAACGGTCAATGGTCAACGCTCAACGCTCAACGCTCAACCTTTAACCTTCCACAGAGTTTTTATAAGAATCCTGCGGCAGCACTAAGGCTTTGAGGTACCTTACCGTTACTGTGGTTGGTTTTACCATTGCCATTACGGGGTTGGATTACTCCATATCCCCCATGATTGCGTTCATAGATTACATTAATCTCCCCGGTTTTGATGTTCCGGAACATATAAAAATCGTGGTCTACTAGCTCTAGTTGTTCCAAGGCTTCCTCTACAGTCATTGGCGGCATGGCAAAATACTTCATGCGCACCACTTCTTCGGGTAGCTCAGGAGTGCGATCGCTAATCAGATCAACTGGCACCGATTCTTCTTCGAGTATTACCTGTGTCTTGGCCTGATTACGGGTTTTCTGAGATTGCAGCTTCTCCTTATATTTGCGCAGTTGACGATGAATCTTATCAGCGACCAGATCAATGCTGGCATACAAGTTTTCAGTACCCTCTTGGGCACGAATCACTGTCTTATTGGCATAAATGGTTACTTCAGCTGTCTGTTTAGGGTTTATCCGAGGATTACGAGCCACCGATAGATTTATATCGACCTGATTGGTAATGTTTTGAAAATGATTGACCGCCTTTTCTATTTTTTGATGTACATAGTCACGAATTGCATCGGTGATATCGATGTTTTTACCTTGGATAACAAGCTTCATACTGACTACTCCATCTCGTAACGTTTGCGCTTGACAATAGCAGTGGAGGTTGGGGAGATCTGCTATTGGTTCTTACTCTTACCCTATCACTTTGTATTCTAGACAACATCAACTTTTGATTTCTCTTCAAATTCCTTTGCATTCGTTGACATTGATAAAATAGGGCATAGAGTATGAGATAATTGAGGATCGTGCGTAAATGTTTAATTAGTCATCAAGGTTTAGTCCCTTACACAGTGGCTTGGGAGCAACAGCGTACGCTAGTTAGTCAACGGCTCCAAGATTCCAGTTTGGATGATATTCTCCTGTTGCTGGAGCATCCACCGGTTTACACCCTAGGAAAAGGATCTCGTCTTGACTTTCTCAAATTCGATCCCAATCAGGTTAACTGGGACGTGCATCGGATAGAGCGTGGTGGTGAAGTGACCTACCACTGTCCTGGACAACTGGTAGGCTACCCCATTCTCAATCTCCGGTACTATCGCCAAGATTTACACTGGTACCTCAGACAGCTAGAGGAAGTTTTGATTCAGGTATTGGCTGTCTATGGACTAAAGGGTGAGCGGGTGGCTGGCATGACTGGTGTCTGGCTAGAAGGATGTAAAGTTGCTGCCATTGGCATTAAGGTGAAGCGCTGGATTACCATGCATGGCTTTGCTTTGAATGTCTGTCCTGACCTTGCAGGTTTTAATCATATCGTTCCCTGCGGCATTGCGGATAAACCGGTGGGTAGTCTAGCTCAGTTTATTCCAGATCTTAGTGTGGAACAGGTACGCTTAGATCTCTGTGGTAAATTTGCTGAGGTTTTTGGTTTGCAACTGATTGACCAAGGGGAAAGGGGATTTTAGGGTAAGCATTCAGCTATCAGCATTCAGCTATCAGCATTCAGCTATCAGCTATTGGCCTATGGCCACGGTACTTCAAATGCATATGCTTACCAAATAGCTAAAGTCCTGCTACAGCATCCTGGTTTTTGGGTAACGGTATTGCCTCTTTCCACCGTATATTTGTTAATTTTTATTTAAATTTTATCAAAAAAATCACCAGCTGTTGAGACAGCTGGTATGATCCACGTAATTAATTAGAGATACGTCGTCGTTTTCCATGAGGAAAATCCAGGCTGCGCGTTCCCAAACCGACAGCCTAAAAATTTCTGCTTTAAATTAATCGTAACAGAGAATACGTTCTTTTTTGTAATTAAAGTTTACATTTTTTGGGTTGAGGCAGATTCCATCACGTGATGACGACCTTGATCAGGACGCCCCCAGAGGATTTGCTCGTGCTTATAAATCGCCATGCCTGGTTTAGCGCCTTTAGGCTTGTAGACATATTTGGGTTTCGTGTAAACAACTGGTACCTGTTCACTCTGACACCCCCGGCTGTTGTAAGCGGCTAGATCAGCAGCAAATTGCAAATCTGCTGGATCAGCTACTGTTCCTGGCTCTAATCTCAGTAGTACATGACTCCCAGCAATCTCTTGGGTATGAAACCAGAGGTCATAATCCCCAGCGGTGCGAAATGTCAGCTGGTCATTTTGCCGATTGTTGCGACCAATCAATAATTCAAAACCACTGGGAGTCTGATATCGATAGGGCTGTGAGACATCGGATAAATTACGACTCCTTTGAGCAGAAGCTTCTAAATATCCTTGCCCAATTAGCTCTTCGCGGATTTCCTGTAGAGTTTGTAAGTCGTCTAGAGTGTTGTAGGTGTTTAGCTGAGTTAATGATGCCTCGACTTGCTCTAAATACTGTATTTCATCTTGTACTTCTTTTAGTAATGGCTCAACCGCATCCCGAGTTCGTTTCAGTTTTTGGTGTCGCTTGTAGAGAGCTTGGGCATTTTGGACAGCATTTTTCTCAGGATTTAAGGGAATCTTGACTGGCTGGTTGGTTTCAAAGTCCGGTAGGGTGATCGATTTCATCCCTGGTTGCCAATCCTGGAGATATGCCATTAATAAGTCAGCTTTTTCTCGGGATTG
>NZ_JAAHHE010000611.1:0-2815 GCF_010692525.1 Moorena sp. SIO3B2 | reverse complement strand
TCAGCTATCAGCTATCAGCTATCAGCTATCAGCTATCAGCTATCAGCTATCAGCTATCAGCTATCAGCTATCAGCTTTTTAAGAAAACAAGTAAGCATTCTTTTAATCTTTGTTACGTCAGCTGACGGCTGACGGCTGACGGCTGACGGCTGACGGCTGACGGCTGACGGCTGACGGCTGACGGCTGACGGTTAACCACTCATATAGAAATGCTCCCTATTTTATAAAAACTTCACCCAATTGAAAAATGCTATAATTTATCAGGTTCTGCCTCTTGCCTTTCCCTAAGGGATATAGCGCTACGCGCAAGTAAGAAGTCAGAAGTAAGAAGTCTGAAGTAAGCTATGACTAAGTTAGGGTGCCCGTAGCCCATTAGCACCTCAAGTAGTGTAGGCGTAGCGCTTAGGCTGAATACTTAAATTGGTAGTGGCGGAAGATTGGCAAATCCAGGGTGCTTTAAATAAGTCTATTTTTTGAATAACTATTGTAGAGCAGTGGATGGCAATGGCTGACAATACATCTGATGCCCAACTCGACTTTCTCTTAAAGGTGCTACAAGCAATCGCAGACAGTAATGGTGATCAGCAGGTAGTTGATAAATTTCTAGAAGCAAATACAGATAAACTTAATGATAAGTTAGCAGAAATATTGCGGGCTTGGGCAATACCTAAGCTGGCGGAAGCGGAAGCAGATGAAGCAAAGTTTATAGCAGCAGTTATTGGCAATTTCAGCAATCTAATTCCGGAATTCCCCTTGGGTGACAAAGCCAGCACTATTGAAATTGCCATTACTGGCTATAAAGTCGCACTAACTGTTTTCAGCCGTGAAGCATTTCCTGAAGATTGGGCAATCACACAAACTAATCTCGGTAATGCTTACTATTACCGAATAAAAGGGGAGAAAGCAGAGAATATAGAAGATGCGATCGCTTGTTACCAAGAAGCTCTTAGAGTTTATACCTTTGAGGTATTTCCTGAAGATTGGGCATCGACACAAACTAATCTCGGTGCTGCTTGCTATCAACGAATAAAAGGGGAGAAAGCAGAGAATATAGAAGATGCCATCGCTTGTTACCAACAGGCTCTTAGAGTCAGAACCTTTGAGGCTTTTCCTGAAGATTGGGCAATGACACAATATAATCTCGGTGCTGCTTACAGTGACCGCATCAAAGGTGAGAAAGCACAGAATATAGAAGATGCGATCGCTTGTTACCAAGAAGCTCTTAGAGTTTATACCTTTGACGCTTTTCCTATTGATTGGGCAATGACACAAAATAATCTCGGTATTGCTTACGGTCACCGCATCAAAGGGGAGAAAGCACAGAATATAGAAGATGCGATCGCTTGTTACAAAGAAGCTCTTAGAGTCAGAACCTTTGAGGCTTTTCCTATTGATTGGGCAATGACACAAAATAATCTCGGTATTGCTTACGGTCACCGCATCATAGGAGAGAAAGCACAGAATATAGAAGAGGCCATCGCTTGTTACCAAGAAGCTCTTAGAGTTTTTACATTTGAGGCTTTTCCAATTGAGTGGGCAAGGACACAAAATAATCTCGGTCTTGCTTATTGTGACCTAATAAAAGGGGAAAAAGCACAGAATATAGAAGAAGCTATCGCTTGTTACCAAGAAGCTCTAAAAGTCAGAACCTTTGAGGCTTTTCCCGAAAAATGGGCAAATACACCAAATCATCTAGGTGCTGCTTACAGTGACCGAATAAAAGGTCAGAAATTATAAAATTTAGGTCAAGCCATCGCTTGTTACCAAGAAGCTTTTAGAGTATTAACCTTTGAGGCATTTCCGATTGAGTGGGCAACGACACAACATAATCTCGGTAATGCTTACTCCGACCGAATCATAGATCAGAAAGCACAAAACCTAGAAGAAGCCATCGCTTGTTACAAATTGGCTTTAGAAGTACGCACCCGTGAGGCTTTTCCCGAAGACCATGCTGGCACTTTGTACCGACTAGGGATAGCTTACCAAGAGAGTAAGCAGTCTCTCTTAGCTTACACTACCTTTAACTCTGCCGTTGCTACCGTAGAATCTTTGCAGGAGGAAATGCTTTCTGGAGAGGAAAGCAAGCGCAAACACCGCGAAAAGTGGAACAAAATTTATAGCATAATGGTAGAAGTTTGCGTAGACTTAGATAATATTACTGAAGCACTGGATTATGCTGAACAAAGCAAAAATCGCTATTTAGTTGAAGAGATTATCAGCCGTGAACTGAAAAGCATCTTTCCTGCAAAGGTTGTCACTAAACTAAAAAAATACAGGGATGAAATAGCCACAGGTCAAAAGCAAATTCAGGATGGCAAAGCTAAAAACCCAACAGCCTTAGCAAAACGTCTTCAAGGATTGCGACAGCAGCATAATGAATTAAAAAACCGCTATTTACCCATTGCTTCTGGCTTTCAGTTTGAGCACTTTCAGAACAAGTTGGATCACCACACTGCCATTGTCGAGTTTTACATTACACGGAATAAGCTGGTCACTTTCGTCTTCACCCGTAATCTAGTTTGGCATTATCAGTTAAAAGACTTAGATAAATTGGTAGATTGGGCAAATGGATATTTAAAAGCCTACTCCACCAAAAAATACCATTACGAAAAGCACCTGACTACTCGTCTACATTCCCTGGCGCAAATTTTACTCATTGATCACATCATTCAGCAAATCCCCGAAAAATGCGATCGCTTAATTTTAATCCCCCATTGCTTTTTACATTTATTTCCACTTCATGCTTTACCGATTACCAGTGAGCAGGGAGAAGGTAAATCTGAAATTCTGATGGATCGGTTTCCAGCAGGAGTAA
>NZ_JAAHHE010000610.1:0-2823 GCF_010692525.1 Moorena sp. SIO3B2 | reverse complement strand
CTCGATACCGACAATCAACCCATAGGTTTTTTCTGGCCTAGCATTAATGGTCATGGAGTGCATCTCACTTTTATAAATGTCCCGTAGGGTGCGTTAGGGGCGGACTTGCCATGATTTTTTGCGTAGCCAGGGTTGTGATAGCCCGCCCCGTAACGCACCACCGGTTCAAACAGCAAATATGAGATGAACCCATAGTCATGGTAATCGCGGGATAATTGCCTTCCAGGTAGCTGGGTTTGTCCAATAAGCGCCATGAGCTTGGGGAAACGGTTGTTTACTGTCCACCAAAACATCCTGCACTTTATTAGGGAATAGAGTAGCACCAATGTAACTAAGGAAATCGCGTGAATCATAAATATTCAACCACTCCGGAAAAAATTCGGGCAGATGCTGACCAAATTCTAGGCTATATAAGCCATTAATTTCGTATAAAAAGGGAGCTTGAGAACCAACTGTAATTAATAATGTCACCTGTGCCATTGGTTCAGTTACCAGTAAATCAACACAAGCAATCCCTCCTAAACTATGGGCTAATATAACAACTGGTGGTTCAGCATCTTCTATAGTTTTTTGGATAAAATCACGTATTTTATGACCCCGACTTTGATAGAGTATAATATCACCAGGTGTAGGAGTATTTGCTTCAGTAATTGCACCCCTCTTACTCCTCACCCAAGCTGTCGCTGGACCCGCCAATAAGGAAAGTGGTTTCTGGATCCAGTCACCCAATCCCAAGTCTTCCTCCTTACCCAAAGCATTACTGAGTGATTTCACGAGTTGATCACGCAATTCCGGATCAGGAAGGATGAAGCCATGGTGGTGCTGCTGAGAGTCAAAAATTGCCTGAGCAACAATTGCTCTTGCGATAGTATCATAACAGTCACTATCTGAATCAGAGACTTGGTTTAATACTTCTTGATAAACAGCACTGCGAGTAACATGGCGTCGTGCCTGATCAAACCCCTCTGCTATGCCCGCTGCTTGTAATTTTTCCTGCAATTCTCCACTAGGAGTCAAAGCCAGCAACCGGTCATGTAATTGATCACCAGGTTGCTCTCCAAAGGGATTACTATCACCACCAGTCCTAGGTTGAAACGACAATAATCCTAATTCATAAAGGGGATTTTGATATAACTCCTGCCAAAGAATAATAGTTTGATTCTCTTCCTCTCCCTGATCCAGAGCTAAGGTAGCATCAAACAAGGGTATCGATGCCCCTTTAGCATTGAGCTTACTCCCAAATTCCCCACCCCAAAAGCAAGGAACAACGGTAATATCCGGACGTTGTTTTGTGACAAACCCCTCAACTATCTTAAAGGTTTGCTCATAGGCAGCTTGCCTAACCCCTGTGCCATGGACAAATACGAGAGTTGTCATAGTTGAGAAGATAGTTGATCAATATCTATATATTTTACTGTGAGCGGTCAGCCGTCAGCGGTCAGCGGTCAGCGGTCAGGGGTCAGCCGTCAGCGGTCAGCGGTCAGCCGTCAGCAGACTTAACTCAGATTAAAAGAATGCTTATATCTTTTATTCAAAAGCTGAAAGGTAAGCATATGCCCTACGTGCAGGCTACTTGATGTGACTTCAGCTGATAGCTGTTCGTGTAGCGTGCGCGTAGCGCATAAGCTGATAACTGATAACTGACCGCTAGCTGATAGCACCTCAAGTAGCGTGGCCAACGGCCTTTAGCTGATAGCTGATAACTGACCGCTGATAACTGACCGCTAGCTGATAGCTGATAACTGACCGCTGATAACTGACCGCTAGCTGATAGCTGATAACTGACCGCTGATAACTGACCGCTAATAGCTGATAGCTGATAGCTTAGATAAAAAAATTCGGTCAAGTTTGGTTTAACCCAAATGCTTGACCGAATTCTATTGTGTAAACCTAATTGAGTACAGCTTAGCTGTCATCAAATCCAAACAAAAACTGAATCAAGGAATCCATTCTTATCAAGTTACTCAGGTACTGCTTTCCAGCAAGCACATCCTAACTCTGTTTACATTATACCCGATACTTTTTAGCTACCAAAGTCTACCAAGATAGACCTTGGCCCGCCAATGCAAGATGCAATAGCATCCAGGGGGTATCTCCCAAAGCTCTCAGGAATATCCCGCGAGCGCCATAAAAATGTCAAAACGTTAGTTCCACCGTAGGTCGAGAGCGCAACTATTAAACCCTTGGTTTTCGGCTTTAATTTAAGTTACATAATAATCCCTGTCGGTGTTACCCTAATTTAAGTCTAACAAATAATAAAAGTTTTTGGTAGACTCTGCGACATTTTCTCTAGCTGTTTACTAACCCTCCACGTAAGCATTCAGTAGTCAGCCGTCAGTGGTCAGTGGTCAGTGGTCAGTGGTCAGTGGTCAGTGGTCAGTGGTCAGTGGTCAGTGGTCAGTGGTCAGCCGTTGGCCACGCTACGCGAATGGCTGATAACTGATAGCTGATAGCTGATACGCGACACGCTGATAGCTTAAAAATAACCTCCACAATTCTTGGCCGCCAGGGCGGCAAACCCTGGCAAAACCCTATCCTAATCTAGATATAAATACCGAATCAAGGTGGTCATCACCTCACCAGGATTTTCCGTAGGCTCGGGAGTGCTCCACTCATCGGGATAGGCGTATTTAAGGCCATAAATGGCATAAATAGTATGCCGAACTTGTTTAGGAGAACCAATCAAGATGTGCTTGACTTTCTTAGGTTTGCGACCTTGATTGTCAGGGTTTTGATTGTCATCGGAGTTGGGGTTAATGTTTTGATTCATGACCAGTAATTAGTGTAAATGGTTTACACTATAAATATATTAATTTATTAATA
>NZ_JAAHHE010000061.1:0-31043 GCF_010692525.1 Moorena sp. SIO3B2 | reverse complement strand
CAGTGCCTTGAAAGCTGGTGGTGTCAGTGCTTTTGAGCAACTGCTGAACCATCCGGCTGCTAGTTTTGTTATCGGTGCCCTGCAAGATTTGCAGGAAACTCAGCAATCTTAACACCAAACTACACCTTGATCACTGTAGCTTGATTAACAGTCGTGACTGAAGAACGAAAGCGGCCAGAGCGTGAAATTAAGACAGGACGTAATTACCGCGAGACTGATTTTGCTGACCACGGTGTGTATGTTGAGGGTAATTACATTAATCATCGGGAGCAGCCAAGACATGTGCCAGCTCCCCTTTGGAGAGAATTACTAGGCAAGCTAATTGGCTGGCTTGAGCGTGATCAGTATGCTGCTAGTTGCAATCGCAAAGACTTACTGAAAGCAGTTAAGCGGGAGGTAACAACTCGACTCCAGGATTCTCTGCACCAAGACCAGTTAGAGATTAATCTCTATCTGGAATTACCCATGGAGGAGAGCAAGGGGGCGGTAGAACGTGACCAGCGACAGAAAGTAATTCCCCTAGCGCCTCAAACCTCAGCAATGGAGGTATTTGAACGACCAGATGTGCAAGGTCGGTTACTAATTTTAGGGGAACCGGGGTCTGGAAAAACGACCACTTTACTAAGACTAGCAGAGGATTTAGTTAAGCAAGCAGAACAGAATCATGCTGCACCGGTCCCGATCATCTTCGAGCTTTCTGCCTGGAAAAGTGATCAGCAACCCCTTGATCAATGGTTAGTGGCTCAACTCAAGGACAATTACAGCATTGACGTAAAAATTAGCCAACAATGGCTGAAAAACCATCAACTACTGCCCCTTCTCGATGGTTTAGACGAGTTAGGCATACCCCGTCAACGGCTGTGCATCACCAAAATTAATCAGTTTTTCAAGCAAAACATCCAACGCCGTGGGGTGGTTTGCTGTCGCCTGGAGGAATATCAGCAGGGAAAAGTCAAACTGCGTGAACTTAATGGGGCTTATTGTTTGCAGTCCCCCAATAAAGTCCAAATCCAAAATTATCTCCAGCGCCTAGGTAAACCGAAGTTTTGGCAACTGCTATCCAGTGATGCTCAGATGAGAGAAATGGCAGATAAACCCCTGTTTTTAAACGTGATGGTGACAGCATACCAGGGGCAGCCGATTACCAATGAGGCACAACTGTGGTCAGCCTATGTGGAGGAGCGCTTAAAGTTACCCCTTAATCCGAAAAACTATCCCAAGGGAGTTCCTTATGGGGATGAGGAGACTAGACATTGGTTGACTTATCTAGCTCGGCAATTAGTAGCCGATTCAACCACTGAATTTCTCATTGAAAATATGCAGTCATATTGGTTAAAAAAAGGTCGGGAAAGAATTGCGTTTAGATTAATTTTTGGGCTGATTTTTGGGCTGATTTTTGGGCTGATTTTTGGGCTGATTTTTGGGCTGTTTTTTGAGGAATTTAAATACTACGAACTAAATGCTGAAGCTTTTGCTATAACTACTTGTTATTGCGTGAAATCTGGGCTGTTTTTTGGGCTGTTTTTTGGGCTGAGTTATTGGCTGATTTTTGGGCTGTTTTTTGGGCTGATTTGTGGGCTGATTTGTGGGCTGATTTTTGGGCTAAAAACAGAGATTAAAGTTTTAGAAAAACCTAATCAAAGTATAAAAGAATCGTTTAAAAGCACGTTTATTATTGCCCTGTTTGCTTTTCAGGCTGGGGCATTAATTGATCCCCTTATCTCCATCGTTACAGAAGCTAACGTTGATTTGACTAGCTCTTTAAGAATGGGTTTACTTGTAGGCTTGAGTTTGGCACTAGGAACTGGGGGTCAAGACTTGATACGGCACTTGACCCTGAGGCTGATTTTATGGCAAAGGGGAGCAATTCCTTGGAACTATGCCAAGTTCCTCAGTTATGCCGCAGAACGGCGGTTGATTCAGCAAGTGGGAGGGCGTTATCGTTTTATTCATGATGCCCTGCGTCAGTATTTTGTGGGGAATAAACCTGTTCCAGCCCCCCTGATTGAACGTTCTAAAAACCCTGGTCTGGGCTATATTCTGTTGGGATTTTCTCTGTTTGTTGTTCTAATTCTCACTATCAGCATCTATAGGGTTGACAGTGGGCTAAAATCAACGGTAGTACCAGTAGTCCAGAGCGGTGATGTGGTTCTCACGGATATGGTCACCCGTCATTGGCGCAAATTCCACCACGGAGATGTAATTGACTTTTGGGTTAACAAGGATTTGGCTAAGCAAGGCTTTAATGGTAACAACTACATGATGCGGATTGTGGCGTTACCTGGGGAAACGTTTGCCATTAAGCAAGGAGAGGTTTATGTCAATGGTCATCTGCTGCAAACTGACTACATTCAAGGAATTCCCATCCAAGATTACCAAGAACTAGAGATAGACATCCCCTCTTGTTGCTACTTAGTTTTGGGTAAAAATCCAGATGATCAGGATAAGTTGTTGGTGGGCTTGGTGGATAGGGAGCAAATTTTTGGTAAAGTCTTATTCCGTCTGTTTCCCCTTGGGCGATTTGGCCGGGTGGATTAATATCATGTCCGGTTGAATACTTATACTAAGGGCAAAAGCAAGGCAGAAGGCAGAAGGCAGAAGGCAGAAGTAAAGAAGTAAGGTTTGTCCTCACTCGTGATGAGAATGGCTATATCTCTTTTCAAGAGCACTTTGGCAAGCAGACTCTAATTCTTCCATCTCAGGATGTGTAGCTAGGTAATCATCAAGCCAGTTGCAACCTAGCCTCATCAAATTATCAAGATCTAGCTCCAAATTCCACAACTTTACCGTGTTATCAGACCCAGCAGAAGCGAGCAATTTACCATCAGGGCTAAAACTCACACTGTTAACCCAATGACGGTGACCAATTAAGGTTTGCAGTTCCTTTCCTGTGGTCACATCCCATAGCTTTATCCTACTGTCAAGACTAGCAGAAGCTAAGAGCTTGCCATCAGGGCTAAATTTGATACTGGTAAGCTGGTTGTTGTGACCACTTGACATCTCCCCTGGTTAAAACACAGGGGATTCTACAAGGTTGTTACGAAGTGGGTTGAAACCGCACTTCTTCACATCTTGTCCTGTATGATCTATTCATTGAGGTGAAAAGGTCATACCGGTGTGGGAGTGCCAAAACTCCCCTACCCACCTTAGCTAGGTCGATTTTTAGCTGTGTGGCTACTTTTCGGGCTATGTTAGCGGCTCCGTTACAATCCGCATTTACTAGCCACCCAAAAGAGGTTTTATATAATCCGCGCCTAACTCGTTTACCCGACGGTTTCCATCCTTTGGGTTTTTCGCCAATTTTTGGGAGGCTGTCGTCGTCAAGAAAGGACGCTTTACTGGTGTACGATTCTTCAGTGATTGTGAGTTTTATTCCATACTCTGGACAAAGTTGTTTTAACCGTTCGATTAGCCTTTTAGTGGGGATTACAACGAAGTTCTGATTACCCCGTTTGCCCATGTTAGAACGGTCTTTCTGCCTCTCGTTCCAACCAACGATCAAGTTTCCGATTCGATCATTTAGGCACCTATTGATGATGAACCTAGCAGCCTTGTTGATCCCATCTCTCATCTGGTTATTTCTCTTTCGCTGAACCCGATCCAAGTTAGCGTCCCAGTAAAAATCAGACTTACCTGCTTTGTATTTGGCTACTAACCGGCAGTATGCCTGATTCAGTGACTTTAGCTTACGACCGTCGATAATTAGGCTTTTACCGTGAGTCGAAACACCTGTTAGCCAATTATCCCCGCCGTGATCGAAACTCCAAGCCTGGGAGTAGTCAAGATTGGGGTTGTCAGAGACTGGTTGCTTTCCGTCGTCAATAACCCAATCAATCCACAATTCTCCTAAATATGGGCGAACAGTAACCTCTTTTACCCAGTCTGGATCTATGAAATCTGGCGGTTCTAGGGCTATTTCAGTGATCAACTCAGGCTTTGTCTCTTTGCTGATGGATGGGTAAAACAAACCTGACTTGTAATTGAGAGCTTGCCTGGGAAAAGTCACAGCTGCCAATCCGCCTTTCTTTCTGTATCTTAGTAGCTTTGGTCGATCAACATTCCCTTTGTAATAATGGCCAACTAAGTGATTATAACTATTGATTGATTCGGCTACAGTCTTGAGGGTTTGCTGAGCTGATTGAGCCGCCATCGCCCTGTAATGATGATTTTCCTTTAAATTCTTGCAGAGTTCGGCATGCTTAATGCTGCATTTATAGGTCTTCCACCCATATCTAAGATCATCCCCTCGCCAATAGGTTGTAAAAGCTTCTTCTTTTTGCTCTAACCAACTGTAGTGTTTCTGTTTGGTGTAATAGATAGCACAATTTAATAAGCTATTAGCTTGCTGGCATTGAAAAACCCAAAAGGCTCGCTCTTCGTCCGTGAAGTTTGCTTTTACTGGAATCGTCTTGTACATCTTATCACCTCCCACTATAATCGTAACAAATGTACGCGCAAATGGTAACTCACAAATGAAAGACGAAAGATTGATGATCCGAATTACCAAATTTGAAAAAATGCAGTTAAAGCAGGAAGCAGAACGGCGTGGTATGACTCCATCTGAGCTGATCAGAAGCCTAATAGCCAGATTTCCTGAACCTAAGCAGAGGGACACGGCGGGTTAAAACCCGTCGCGTCCGGAGACGAAACCTTAGATAATGGAGCCTTAATCAATAAGTTTTAACCTTTTTTGCATAACCAATCAACCATAAAGGCTCCATTATCTTACGGTAACTTCTAACCGTTTCATCCTCCCCTTGAAACCAGGGTAAGCGCAAGAAAAAATTGCCCATAATGTGCATTGGCTGGATATCGGTTGATCGTGGCTCGAAACCCCTATAATCTCGTAGAACTTGATTCTCAATAGAGTTTAATAGTTGAGAATGAACCCAGTTTTTTCTCAATAAGCTACAGCTTATTGATTCTTGCGCTTACCCTGCCCTTGAAACAGGGAGGCTCTCACGTTCCCGGATATTTTGGTAGTAAGGTAAATTGCCTGACGGAGGGTATCAATTACCTGCTTACGTGTCTCTGGTTCCACTGGCTGCCACTTTTCCATGCCTCGTAGTTTTTGTCCTGCTTGCAGGGCTTTCCACAGAGACTCAAAGGGACTGGAGTCCAACGCTTTTTGGGAGTTGACACTAAGCAGTGATAGCTTTAATTCTGCAAGCTCCCGTTTGGCTTGTCTAACTTGCAATCCGACGACGGTGGCAACTAACAACAAAATTGCCAGAATGCCAGAACCAATACCAACGATCATCTTGGCTGTTTGTTTCGCTTTGGTTAATTCGGCTTTAGCTTGCTGTTGCGCTTTGGTTAAAGTTTGATTGGCCTGGGCTAAGAGCCGACTTTCTCCTTGTTGAATAACTAGATTAATTTCAACTTTTCGCTTCTCAAAATCCTGACTCGCCCCTAAAAAACGATAATCAATGGGACTTAAACTTTTATCACTCGCCCATTGCAAGGCATCTTGCAATGCTTGACCGTGCAATAGACGGGATTCATCTTGATAATGGGAAGCAACCCAAGCCGTGAAATTTTCCGAGTAAGGACGCAGCTTTTCTAATTGCTTCTCTACCCATTGCTGATTGAAAACTTGCTGGTAAATTCGGTTATAGACCCTTAATTTACCCTGCTGTTGTACCACTAATCCTGCTAAACGCAACTCTGTTTGTTCAACAGAAGAGTCAGCAATGATTTCTCCTTGCAGTAGAATCTGTTGATAGATGCCGAGGAGCCTAGCAACACCTTGAGGATTACGGAAGATGCGATCGCGGATTGTCCGCAAATGTTCGGGTTCGTCTTGTGCTTCCCAATTCTCAATGATCTGCTTGCGTACTATCTCCTCAAGGGATCGGGAACTCACAATTCTATCTTTGTCTGCTTCTCGAACTACAAGCTGACATAGTTTTTGCGTCAGAAATGGCTGTCCTCCTGTCCAAGCGAGGATGTCTGCTAAAATCCCTTGCGGCTGATCTACTTTTCCTGCTAAACCTTTAGCTAAAGGTTGGGATTCCTGTAATTTAAATCCTTGTAGTTCTATGGCCTGACCAATATTAAAAGTAGTTTGGGTTTTATCTTTAATCAAATCGCTGGGAGTTGCCACTCCCAAAAGGGCAAAAGTCAGACGACGATAGGCAGGATTATCTACTCGCCGATTGTAAAAAAAGCGGATTAAAGCAAAAAAATCATCTAACGAGAAATTTAGACTTAAAACGCGGTCTATTTCATCAACAAAAACGACAATATTTTCTTGTGTTTCTGTTAAAAAAATATCCTCAATAAACGAATGCAAGCGCTGTATGGGCGAAAGTAAATCTCTGCGTTCCCGCCACCAAGAAAGCCAATTAAATTTTTCTTTGAGCGGGTGGCTACTAACAATAGAATAGATAATTCCGGCATACCATTTTTCGGGAGTAATACCCTCTTTGCCAATCCCGGTCAAATCAACAAAAGCACAAACGATCCCTTCTGCTTGTAGCTTTTCCATCACCCGCACGCGCAGGCTAGATTTACCCATTTGTCGGGAATTGAGAACATAGCAAAGTTGTCCGGCTTTTAAGTTGTGATAAAGTTCCCAGTCGGCTTGTCGCGTCACGTAACTCGGTGCATCAGCCGGAAGACTACCACCAATATGATATTCGTAATCAGAGTGTGAATTGTCAGTCATGGCAGCACAGCACATCTACTGCGGGATATAGCTATGATGGCATAAATTTGCCAGCCCAGAGCAATCCACCTGACTTTTTCCTATTTTAATTTTGTTTGACCTGATTTAATCCTATTTTTATCGCTCAACTATCCTTGGAATTACCTGATTTTATTCCCATGGTTGCTTCCTATATTTACCAAGATAATGATTGATATCAAGCTTATTTCAGCTTTGGGCTTGAGCAATGTACTAATTAATCAGAGGTAAAAATCATGGCTAGAATTTCAGACTATAGCATTATACGAGACAGCAAGTTCACTTTGCAAGTTGGCGGAGATATCGATCAAGATTTTTCATTTTCTCTTCCCAGTGATGCCCATTTAGGTTCAAGATCCATTCTTGCCTTCATGGTTTATCCCACTAGCGAGCGAGTTAGCTTCAATATTTCTGTCAATAATTCTAATCAGGTCAGTTTTACTTTAGGGAATTCTGGCTTAAACAGCATCCACGAAGTGATTAGTGCCAATTTACTCAAAAATGGCAACAATCGGATCAAATTTGTGGTTACCCAGGGTCGTATGACCTTTGCTGATGTGGTCCTGTGGTGGCAGCGTGATGTGTAGCAGGTAGTCTAGACATTGCCTACACTGAATCACCAAAAACTCATTACCACATTTACAACCTAAATCAATAGGAAATCTAAATGGTTTATCAATCTTCTGAATGTATGAAACAACAGTCATATCCTGAAATATCCTGGATGCAGGAAACAGTGCAGATGCTTTGTAAAGAAGGGAGCAGAAACATTTTCCGCTCTCGTCGTCCTCAAAGAGTTCTCGCAAACTTTACTAATCGAGGTAACAGCAACTTTGAAGTAAAAATTGTCACCAAAAACTGTACTGAACCCCTGACAAGGAAAGTTCGTGCTGGAGCGCCTTTTGTTGAAGAATTTGAGCAGGTAACAAGCATTGAATTAATCCCTTCTCCTACAGATAACCAAGCAGAAACTGCTGTTTTAATTCTTGACTCTCTCTTCTTTTACGCAGAAGAACTAACTCAACCTTTTCCAACCCTTGTCTGGTTTTTACCAACCGCTTGCGTAGAAAATGAAGTATCTCGCCAACCGGATAGCTCTACTGATTGCCTTTGGGTACCCGACTTAATTTGGCAATCAGGAATTCGTCGCAATATTAGCCTAGAAATAGAAGCTACTGGCAACCACGATCTCAGGGTCGAACTTGAAGGCCCAGTGGGGATATTTCAAGTCTTTAATGTATCTGCTGCACCAGCTCTTCCTCAATTCCGAAAGTTAACAGGAGACTTTGAAGGCATTGTTTCTGTGCGCGTGCAATGTGAGAAATCACCTGTTAATTCTTGTTCGGCTTGTACATACAAATCTGGGGGGGTGACATGCAAGCTGAAATCCTTACTGGGTAGTAATTTCAGCCGATAATTCACAAAAATATACATTCTGTTTTGGGCTGACTTTGGACGTAGTTATAAGGGTTTGGGCTTCCAGGAAATGAATTGAGGGTTAATTTCCGACTGTATCTTCCATGAGCCCATTGGCATCAAAGCCTTATAGAGTAAGCTTTTTGGGGCTCATGTCACCCCCTCAGCATACAAATACAAGATTTGCTACCCCAGACAGCTTGGTTTTGTTTCTTCTAACTGAGAATTTTAGTGGGAACTTAATGACTCGATTTTCGTCAACTCAAATCTAGAGTGCATCTACCATTAACCCCAACTAGCACGCAAAAGAGAGCAAATTGGCTAGTTGGACATTCACTCCACATTACATCTATGCATTCAGGTGAACAAAGATTATGAAACGAAATGCGATCGCATTCTTCCTAACACTCGGATTCACTTTACCACTCTTGAGTTTAAATGCTAATGCATCGAGTCCAGTTTTCCCCGAATCTACTCGTCAATTGCAGCCTCTTTCCTCAGAAGCTAATCAACTAGAAACCACTGCCAATACACAGATTGCTCTGACGGAAACATCAGACACTACTCCTACTCAGTTTTGGTGGTTGCAAGGTGTGTCTGTTAACCAAATCAAAGCCAAGCTTAAGGAAGGTTATCGAATTATTGACCTGGAAGTAGAATCTACCTCTCCCTATCGCTTTAGCGCCGCAATGGTAAAAAACCAAGGTGCATATGCTAAGAAATGGTGGTGGTACTACGGTATAACTTCTCAGACGCTCAAAGAAAAACTCTCGCAAAATCGGGCTCGGATTATCGACTTGCAAGTTTATCGGGTCAATGGCAAAAAACGCTATGCAGTCGTTCTCGTCTCCAATACAGGTTCTGAAGCTAAAGCTTGGTGGTACTATACTGACCTTTCCTTTAATGACATCATGGCAAAAGCCAGGGATAATAAAGCACGCATTGTTGACCTCGATACCTATGTTGTCGGTGGTCAGCGCCGGTTTAGTGCTGTAATGATTAAAAATACAGGTGCAGACCACAAGGCGTGGTGGGTTTATTCCAACAAATCAGCCAACTTTATTAGCTCGAAACTCAAAGAAAACAAAGCCAGATTAATCGATATCGAAAGACGTGGCAACAATACTTTTACTGTCGTCATGGAACGCTCTCAAGGTCAACGCTGGTGGTGGTACTACGGTAAAACCGCAGCGCAAGTTAATCAACTGTGGCAACAAAATGGGGCGAGAATTTTTGATGTTGAGCCTTACACCGTCAATGGCAACAAACGCTTTGCAGTGCTGATGCTAGACAACTAAAGGGCGCTCACAGGTCGGATGCCGAAACTACTGGCAACTAACCGGAAGGCTGGGGCATAGGGTCTTTATCTCAAGCGAGCGAACGGTAACATTCTGGCATCGTTACAACGTGATTGTACTGATTATCCATCCACAGGATAAGTGACTGTGAAAAGGATGCATCTACCTCCACCACAGTAATAATCACAAGGAATTCAGACATGAAATCTAAAAATCCTCAATTTGAGCTAGGCACGAATGTATGGAATTTGGGATACTGACGAATATGACATTACCCTTAATAAAAATTTCCCCCATCTCCCTATCTCCCTATCTCCGTATCTCCCCCTCTCCCCACACTTCCCAAACTTCCGACACTCCCCCTTCTTTTTTACAAATATGAGATACACCCGGTTAACTCTCTAACTGTGATGTCTCCCAGATTACCCTGTTGTGGCTCCTTGATTCACCCTTAACTTGCCAAGTCGTGTAATATAGAAAATAGAATCCAGACTGGTATCTGTGTCAGGGTAAACGCAAGAATCAATAAGGCGGCATTCTTATCAACAATATTGATATAAATATGCAATAGTGCTGAGCAATCTTGGCTTAATATGGTCATAATTCTTGCCCTATATCGCATTTTGGCTCAATTTGTCTTGCGCTTACCCTGGTATCTGTGTCTTCATCCGAAACGACTCAGAATGAGTAACTTAGAATCAGGATTGACTTGGCAGCAGGCAAAAGAAATAGCAGAACAACTGCTTTTCCAAAAGACCCAAAAGCACCTTAATGATATAGAAATACTTGTACTTGAAGGTTCTTGGGAAGGACTAACCTATGAAGAAATTGGCAAACGCTCTGGCTATAGTACAGAGTACCTTAACAAAGATATTGGCAATCAATTATGGAAAAAGCTGTCTGAAGCTTTAGGGGAAAAGTTAACTAAAAAGAATTTTAAAGTCGCCTTAGAGAGAGGTAAAACAAAACTACAAGATAGGATAAAATTGCCATCATCGCTCCGTGTTTCAGCAACAGAATTACCGTTTACAGAAGGTGCCGTTGCACCGTCTTCTCCCTTTTACATTGAACGAGATGGTATTGAATCTCTTGGCTATAAAACAGTAGTTAAACCGGCGGCGTTAATTCGGATTAAAGCCCCAAATTTAATGGGTAAGACCTCTTTGATCATGAAGCTGTTAGACCATGCTGCTTCGGAAAATTATCAAACAGTGTATCTGGGTTTGAATAGCGTCAATAAGTCCGTTTTGACTAATTTGGAGCTGTTTCTACGTTGGCTTTGCCTACAGGTTAGTCGGGAGTTAAAGTTAGCTAATCAGCTAGAGAATTATTGGTATACAGAAATTTTCGGTAGCAACGATAACTGTACACTGTACTTTGAAGAGTATTTATTGCCCCAAATTAATTGTCCTTTGGTATTAGGATTAGATGATATAGATCGTCTATTTTCCTATAGGGAGGTCATTGAAGATTTTTTGGGTATGCTACGCAGCTGGCATGAAAAAGGAAAAATTGCTGATGTCTGGAGACAACTGCGATTAGTCGTCGCCCATTCAACGGAAGTTTATATACCCTTAGATATCAATCAATCTCCTTTCAATGCGGGAGTACCATTAGAACTAACAGAATTTGACCCGATTCAAGTAAAAAGTTTAGCTTGTTTCCATGGGCTTAATTGGAACAATAGTGAGGTTGAAAAGCTCATGAAAATGGTATGCGGACATCCTTATCTAATACGTTTAGGAATATATGAAATTGCATGTGGAAAGATAACATTAGAGGAGTTGTTACAAGCAGCAGCCACAGAAGCAGGTATTTACAGCAACCATTTACGACGACATTTGCAAGCACTACGACAAGCACCAGAATTAGCTAAAGCATTGCAGCAAGTTGTCACTTCATGGGAGCCAGTAGAATTAGATTCACTCCAGATTTACAAGCTACATAGTATGGGATTAGTAGAGCAGCAGGGTAATCGAGTCGTACCTCGATGCCATTTGTATCGTGAGTATTTTAGTCGAGTTTTGGTTTGAAACCATCAACCTAGATATTATCGAGTATCCTAGTTTTTAACATAGGCAAGTGGCTGTAGAGTGATTAGTCCAACATTTTCCCTCTTGCCTATTGCCTATTGCCTATTGCCTCTTGCCTATTCCCTACTTCCTCCTTGTTTGCGGATCCAAAGCATCCCTCAATCCATCCCCAATATAATTAATACTGAGCACTGTTAAAAAAATCGCTAATCCTGGAAAAATTGCCATATGAGGCGCTATTTCAATATAATTTTGGGCATCAAATAGCATTCGTCCCCAGGTAGGAACATCAGGGGGAAAACCTAAGCCTAAAAAACTCAGAGTAGACTCAGTAATAATCGCATTTCCCACCGCCAAGGTAGCCGCAACAATTACCGGACTAAGCACATTAGGAAGAATATGAGCCCAAATCAATCGACGAGGTTTAGCACCAATCGAGCGAGCTGCTGTTACAAAATCCATCTCTCGCACTGTCAAGAAACTAGCTCGTACTAATCGCGCCACCGACATCCAATTCAAGCAACCAATTACTAGCACTATCAATATAAAAATACCCAACTCTGGCCCAGCCAGCTGCCGCATGACATCTCGGAATAAATAAATCACTAACAGTAACAACGGTAGCTGAGGTAATGCTAAAAATAAATCCGTCAGACGCATTAGGAAGGTATCAATTACTCCTCCATAGAAACCCGATAACGCTCCAATTAAAGTTCCCAAGGAAATCGCCACTACCATAGCCGCAATCCCCACCGTTAAAGAGATGCGTCCCCCCCACAATACCCGAGCCAGTTGATCCTGCCCTAAATCATTAGTACCAAAAGGATGTTCCCAACTTGGTGGCGCACTGGATAGACTAAAGTCAATTTTGTCAATAGGTGTTTTATCAATGAATGGCCCTAAAACAATGGTAAGCACCATAATTATAAGTACAATAGACCCGATTACAGCCATTCGGTCTTGGCGAAACCGACGCCATCCATCTCCACCAAAAAACTTCCACAGAAAATTCATTTTTTGTATAGTGTATAGGCTTTTAATTAGGTGAGGTAAATTTTAGGGAGCAGGGAGCAGGGAGCAGGGAGCAGTTAAGTTCTAATAAGTAATAGTTTAAAAATTCTGTGTACCTCATTATATAGCAATTCTATATCCCATAAGGTACAAAATGACCCCCCTAAATCCCCCTTAATAAGGGGGACTTTGAGGTTGATAAGCGTACCTCATAACTGCGATAAACGCTATAATATAGACTGCTGTAGACCTCAGTTAGCTATAGCATTTATATCATGAATTGTGATAGTTTTTATTCCCTAATCCCTAATCCCTACTCCCTAATCCCTGTTCCCTGTTCCCTGTTCCCTGTTCCCTACTATATTATCTGAACTCTCGGATCTAGAATGCCATAAAGGATATCAGCGACTAGATTAAAGACTACAATTAAAATAGCGTAGATAAAGGTAATCGCCATCACTACTGGTGTATCGTTTCGATAGATAGAATCAATCAGCAAAGCACCAATTCCAGGTACTCGGAATACTTGTTCAGTGATTAAAGCACCAGTGAATACAGTAGGAATATCTAGGGCGACTAAGGTAACAACCGGAATCAGAGCATTCCGTAAGATATGGCGATTGACCACTACAAATTGATGTAATCCCTTAGCATAAGCAGTACGCACGTAGTCTTGATTTAGCTGTTCGAGTATGGATGAACGAATAAAACGCATCAATACTGCTGCTTGAAATAAGCCTAATACTACGATGGGCATGATAGACTGCTTGACTTGGATAACAAAACTATTCCAATCTGTTACCTTCAGGGTGCTGTCGTAGATAAACGGTAACCAATTTAGCTGGACACTAAACAGAATAATGAACAGCAAACCAGTGAAAAAGGTTGGTAGAGAAAATCCTAGAAAAGCCAGGGTGGTGACAATGTTATCAAAGATAGAGTAACGTTTAAGTGCCGAAATTATTCCTAAGGGAAACGCCAGCAATACAGCAAAAATATAAGCGGAACCTACAACCCATAACGTAGTAGGTAAACGCTGGAGCATTAGGGCACTAACAGGACTACGGCTAGTGAAGGAGTATCCCATATCCCCTTGGATAAATGACCACGCCCATTTAATATACCGAATCGGGATGGGTTGGTCTAAACCAAGGGCTCGACGAATATTTTCCCGCACTTCTGGGGTAATCGAAGGATTAGTGGCAAATTCCCCCATCGGGTCTCCAGGTGCTAAGGCCAGGATACCGAATACTACGATACTGATAGCAATCAAGGTGGGAATAGAAACTAAAAGACGATTAATTAAGTATCGCGTCATTGAAATTGATTATTAGTTAATTTGTAAGCATTCAGCTATCAGCCGTTGGCCGTTGGCCACGCTACGCGAACAGCCGTCAGCTAATGAACAGGAGGTAGTAAACAAGCTTATGCTGGTACGGCTCGTTGAAAATCCCTGCTCATTTTACTCATTCGACCCCCTATAGTTAAAATCCCTCCTAGCTGATAGCTGATAGCTGATAGCTGATAGCTGATAGCTGACGTTAATTGAAACTTGAAACTTGAAAAATTAGGAATAACTATCACTTCCGCTTCCAATCCATAATATTCCAAGTATTGCGATCCCATGGTGTCAAGTCATAACCCTCCAGCTGATTGCTAAACCCAGCTGCGTCAGCCCGATGGACAATGGGCAAAACTACCACATCATCTTTAACCAGTAAGTCATTCATCTGGATAAAGATTTTCCGACGTTTTTCTGGGTCTAACTCCTTTGTAGACTGCTGCCAAAGCTGATCGTATTTCGGATTACAGTAGCGAGAGACATTTTTTCGAGACCATTGATTAGCTTTCTGGGAAATTTCATCACAGGTATAGGTTTTCAGATACGCACCAGGGTCGGGGCTATCATTCCCTGTGGTGAACATTTGTAGGTCAGCATAGAAGCGTTGGTTAGTATCGGTGTTGGCTGGATCACCAGAGAAATAAATACTAGCATCAATACTCTTGAGTTCTACCCCAACCCCAATCGAGGCTAGGGTCTGTTTGACAATTTCCTGAGTCTTCTGGCGCACGGGATTGACCGAAGTCTGAAACAACACGGTCATCTCCACCCCATCTTTATCCCGAATCCCGTTACCATTGGTATCTTTCCAGCCTGCTTCCTCCAACAAGGCTACCGCTTTTTTAGGGTTAAATTCATAGGTAGTATTGGGAGACTTATATTGCTCTGGTAACACTAAGAAATTCCCTGTGGCTTTGCCCGTTGGTCCATAAAGCTGTTGGGCAATGGTTTCCCGGTCTAGGGCTAGGTTAAAAGCCTGACGCACTCGCTTGTCTTTGAAGAACGGATGGGGAAATTTGACACTAGACCGTTCTCCAGAGGGGGCTTGTTGATTGGGGTCGGTTTGATTGATTAAAATCCGTTCTACCAACGCCCCAAAGATAGCCACCACTTTACCTTTACCCCCCGCTTCCAGTCGCTTCAACACCGGTGCTTCCACTTGCAGATTGTAGGCATAATCCCCATCGCCGGTTTGTAAGACTGCTCTAGCAGCAGAGGTAGCATCACCACCGCCTTTTAGTTCTACTCGCTCGAAATAGGGTTTATCGGCTTCTCGGAAGTTAGGGTTTGGCTGATAAACTACAGTATCCCCTGGCTTAAATTCTACGACCTGATAAGGACCGGTTCCTACAGGCATCAAGTTGGCTGGCGCTTGTCGTGCATTGGCACCATTGAAATCTTGATATAAATGCCGTGGCAAAATAATGCCATCACTACCGGAAAAGACTAAAAACCAAGCTGGATTAACATCCTTGAAGTTGACTTTGACTGTGTAGTCGTCGATTGCTTCAACGTTTTTGATAGTTTTATAGGTACTAGCAGTAGTCGAACCTACGGCTGGATTGGTGATGAACTCATAAGTGAACACCACATCAGCAGCGGTGAAAGGGGTGCCATCGGACCACTTTACATTGCGCTTTAGTTTCCAAGTCACCGACTTACCATCAGCAGCAATTCCACCATTCTCTACCGTAGGAACTTCTGCTGCCAAAAACAGAACCATCTCCCCATTTTTGTCATAACTAGTCAGAGGTTCAAGGGTAATCCGACTCGCTTCGGAATCCTTGTAACCATTAGAAAGATGGGGATTGAGGATAGTGGGTGCTTGCCAGTACAGTAGCTTCAAAGTACTGTCCTGGTTGGACTGTAAAACTGCACTATCAGGGGAATTACAGCCAGTTAAACACAGAAGACTCAATAGAATCAGGATATAGTATCTAGTCAAAAATCGTCCCACCAACTTTTCTCGTTCACATACATTTGCCGCAATTGTTGCAATTCTGCCTCAAAAAGTACACGTTTGACTAGACCAACCAATTTTCCCCACTGATAAAGATTAAGCTTTGAGGAAGCTTGCTTAAACTGCTGGGCGTAGAATCGGCTCCAAAAACCCAGGGATTGCTTGGATTTGTGCCTTTTGTCCCGCCGTTTAAGCCAGCGGTCGTAATCTCCAGTTTTTGGGGGGTCTACCCCTAAAATTGGCGGAAAATCGGCGTAGCTGACAAATTGACTGACACCTTTGGCGTGTACGTAAACAACGTGCTGCCAGCAATCGATGCGATAAATTTCCTCTGGTTGGATATTAAAAAACAAGGCTACCGTATTTTCAGTGACAAATCGTGCCAGTGGATGAACCACTCGCGATTTATGGTTGATTTTAGATACGGTGACTACGGGTAATTTATGGCTAGGTGTTGTTAACATAATTAGTATTACCTCCATGTTTCTTGACATGAGGTTTGCTATGTGCGATCGCCCTGGTGTTTAAATTTTTTGAGGGCGATCGCTTTTCATAGTTTGCTCGATTGAACTATTAAACTATAAACTTCATCAATTGTCAAGTATGGGTTTAGTCAGACTGAAAGTACGAGAACTAGCACAGGAGAAGGGCTGGACACTCAAGGAAGTTTCTGACCGTTCCGGAGTGATTTACAGCACTGTAAGACACTATGCCCGCTGTCCTGGTCTAAAAACAATTGACTATACTTCTATGGATAAATTAGCCAGGACGTTTGATGTAATGGTTCAGGACTTAGTAGAGATTTTAGAAGAGTGAAGGAAATCAGCGCTAAATTCTTAAATCTTTCTAAACGTAAGCTATCAGCGTGTCGCGTATCAGCTATCAGCTGATGCCCGTAGCGCAATCGGTGCTTTTGAATAAAATAAGCTGACGGCTGACCACTGACGGCTGACCACTGACGGCTGAATGCTTTGCTGTCTCAAGGACGGGAATTGACGGGATTCTGTTCAAAGGCTCGAATTGTCCCAGCACGACAATCCCGGAGCCAAGTCTTAACCGCTTGACCAATAACACCATTAGTACTTTCCCGTGGCGGTGTAGGAAGTTTGCCTTCTGAAACAGAACCAATACGGGAAAAAATCATCACTAAGCGCCAGCCATCAGAGCTTTTGGTCAAAAATAGCCAGTGATAATTCTGAAACTCTACAGCTTTATCCTTGAAATACTTGCGCTCTAGGGTAGTTAGAAAGATTTGTTGAAGTGCTTCGCTATCCGTTGGGTTAGGTACAGTCGTGGATTGAAAGGACTTAAGGGGCAGAGGTTCAAACTCTGGCTTTCCTGCCACGATTACATAACTGAAATTGTCCACAGTGGAGTCTGAGCGCCGCGCCCTCTGAATCACTCGATTGGCATAGCTAGGTAAATCCTTCAGCAATAGGGAGGTTAAGGTTTCCACCTCTACCGAACAGGTTGGACGGGGTGAAGGTTGAAGGTTGGCAGGTCGGAGGAACCTTGAAGGGTTAAGGTTGGTCGGTTGGAGGTTGGCAGATTGAAGGTTGGGAGGTTGAAGGTTAGTAGGTTGAAAGTTGGCAGGTTGAAGGTTGACAGGTTGAAGGTTGACAGGTTGAAGGTTGACAGGTTGAAGGTTGACAGGTTGAAGGTTGACAGGTTGAAGGTTGACAGGTTGAAGGTTGACAGGTTGAAGATTGACAGGTTGAAGGTTGACAGGTTGAAGGTTGGTCAGTTGAAAGTTGGTAGGTTGTTGGCCAAAGGCGTTCGAGAAGGGTAGGTTCAACAGTAGACCTCTTTCAAAAGTAGTTTTCTGATACTGTTTTCGTGAATTCTTGTCCACTGTTCCCTGTTCCCTGTTCCCTGTTCCCAACTTCTGAAAGAAGTGTAGTTGAAAGTTTTCTGGGAAACCTTCTAGGTTCAACTTGCTAAGGTTCAACCCATTAATCTGTAATCCCAAGTAAGCAATTAGAAGTAATCCCGTCAGCTGAAAGCTATACACCAGTACCAGCTAATTCCTCACAAATCCTATTCCAGGCAGCCACTGGGTCGTCAGCAGCGGTAATTGGTCGCCCTATAACTAGGTAATCTGCACCAGCTTGTAGAGCAGCTAGTGGGGTCATTGCCCGTCGTTGATCACCTTTTTCTGACCATTGGGGGCGTACTCCTGGACAAACCAGGAGAAAATCATCACCACACACTTGTCGTAGCTGTGATACTTCCATGGGGGAGCACACTGCCCCATTCAAACCTGACTCTTGAGCGAGTAGTGCCATTTGTAAGACAAATTCGGGCAACTCGATCGGAATTTTCAGGTCAAAGGCCAAATCCCGGGAATTGAGACTGGTGAGTAGAGTAATACCAATTAACTTTGGGGGGGGACATCCCGCTGTCAAAGCTCCCTCAACTGCCGCTTCAGCCGCTCGTTTGAGAGCATTGCGACCAGCAACAGCATGAATGGTGATTAAGTCCACACCATAGGCGGCTGCAACCCTTGTTGCTCCAGCGACCGTATTGGGGATATCGTGAAATTTAAGATCCAGAAATATCCGCTTTTGCCGATGTTTGAGAGTATGAATAATCTCAGAACCAGTGCTCACAAACAGTTCCAGCCCTACTTTCCAAAAGCTAACCTCAGGCAACTGCTCCACTAATGCGATCGCATCTTCTTTGCTCGGCACATCCAAAGGAACAATAATCCGATCTTCAACCTTCAACCTCCTAACCTCCTAACCTTCAACCTTCAACCTCCTAACCTTCAACCTTCAACCTCCTAACCTTCAACCTCCTAACCTTCAACCTTCAACCTTCTAACCTTCTAACCTTCTAACCTTCTAACCTTCTAACCTTCATTGATACCTTCAACTAACTAAACGGGCAAACTTCTTTTTCCCCACCTGCAAAACCTTTCCCACCAATTGATCAGGGGAATCAAAGGTCTGGTCAACCGCTGAAATGCGATCGCCATCCAACTTAACACCTCCCCCTTGAATCTGTCGCCTGCCTTCGCCACTACTTTGGCACAAACCGGATTCTTTAAGGATATAGAACAACTTAGCGGGAAAGTCCACAGAAGACAATGAAAATTCTGGCACAGAATCCCCCGTACCAGTAGTGCTACCCTTTACTAAGTTTAGTGCTGCCTGCTGAGCTTCTTTTGCCGCTGCTTCACCGTGATATTGGGTCACAATAGTCAGAGCCAATTGTTTTTGCTGCTCCCGTGGCTGTTCTGGAAGCTGATCCAATGGCACATCAGTCAACAGCTCAAAATATTGCGTCAATAGATGATCTGGTGTGCCCTCCAGCTTCGAGTACATGGTCAGGGGATCATCTGACAAGCCCACATAATTCCCCAAAGACTTAGACATTTTCTGTATCCCATCCGTCCCAATCAAAATTGGCAGCAGTAAGCCGAACTGGGGAGATTGCCCAAAATGCCGTTGTAAATCCCGTCCCAAGGCAATATTAAACTTTTGGTCAGTTCCCCCTAACTCCACATCAGCCTTGACTGCCACAGAATCATAGCCCTGCATCAATGGGTAGAGAAACTCATGGAGGAAAATAGGATTTTGTTGTTGATAGCGTTCAGCAAACCCTTCCTTCGCCAGCATTTGCCCTACGGTCATAGTGGCTAACAACTCAATAATCTCAGACAAATCCAACTGGTTAAGCCACTCAGAGTTATAGCGAATTTCTAGCCGTCCTGGGGTATCAAAATCTAGAATAGGGCGCACCTGTGACAGATAAGTTTCAGCATTTTCCTTGACCTGAGCTGGTGTCAACTGGCGACGTACCTCAGACTTCCCGGTAGGGTCACCGATTCTAGCGGTAAAGTCACCAATAATTAAGACAGCGGTATGACCAGCATCTTGGAATGCCCGTAGTTTTCTGACTGGGATACTATGACCTAAGTGGAGATCCGCACCGGTTGGGTCTATACCTAACTTGACCCGTAAGGGACGCTCAGCTTGCTTGAGCCGAATAGCTAGATTTTCACTCGGATCCTGAGAATCCGGTTGTAGGGGAAAAATTTCACTGGTACCTCTGTCTAGCCAAGCTAGCTGGTTAGAAAGGGGAATTTCAAAATTTGACATTGGTTGGGACTATGGTTGGCAATTAACTAGGTTAGTACAGATTGTTTAAATTTATCCTAAGGATCGTTTACAAATTCTAAGCAGCTAGACCGACACTTGCCAAAACCATGTCTAAATGCCGCTAACTATTATACAAAAAACCGTTGACAACTGTTACGAGATGCGGCTTTTGCCCACTCTTCTTGATGCAGTCGCTCATGGGGGGAACCCCCTTTGGCGGCGCTGCATCGCTTGTAAGATAGGGATTAAATCCCCCATGCTTTAGGCTCTCAAGGGTTCAATCGGTGGATGCATCTGCCACAGGGACTGCATCAAGACGGGAAATGACCGTCGTAGAATACAAAATGGTATGAATTGGCTAGAATTAGCTTTAATTCAAAAATTATTTATCGCTACAGTAGTTGAAGCTTAAGTAGAAGCTTACCTGTAGGGCTTGACACTTATCCATAACGTCCTGGCATTATTAAGAAATTCGATGCTCAAGACTTGTAAGTAATCCTCCTAGCCAAAGCCTAGGGAATTCCCGGTAATCTCCGGGATTGCCAACTAGGATGCAGACTCAGGTGCGATTCCTAGGTTGGTTTGGTTATGACACCCAGAGGTGAACTCCAGCTTCTGGCTCTGTCGCTAATCATTAAGACAAAGGCAAATGTGTGGTTAGCCCAACAAGCCATCCCAACATTGTCAAGGAACACATTACCAAATTGAGAGCACTAAAAATGCCAAAGTATGTATTTGTTATTGACACAAACAAGCAGCCATTAAACCCTATTCCACCAAAGAAAGCTCGTCGGTTGTTAGACAAAGGTAAAGCTGCTGTTTTTCGGATGTACCCGTTCACGATCATCTTAAAAACAGCGATTGATAATCCAATTGTATCACCTTGTAAAATTAAGATTGATCCTGGTAGCCAAACAACTGGATTTGCTCTAGTCCAAAACAACCAAATCATTTGGGGAATGGAGTTAGAACACAGAGGAGGGTTGATCAATAAAAAATTAGAGTCTAGAAAAGCTGTAAGGCACCGAAGACGTAATCGTCACACCCGTTACAGAAAGCCACGGTTTTTTAATCGCAAACGTTCAGAGGCTTGGCTCCCACCCAGCCTAGAACACAGGGTTTCGACTATTGAAACGTGGGTAAAGCGATTAACCAAGTTTTGCCCGGTCAATGAAATTTGGGTCGAAAGAGTTAAGTTTGATACCCAGAAAATGCCGAATCCCGAAATCAATGGTATTCAGTACCAACAAGGTGAACTAGCTGGCTACGAAGTTAGGGAGTACTTACTTGATAAATGGGGAAGAGAATGTACCTATTGCGGTAAACAGTCTGTTCCCTTGCAGATCGAGCACATTCACCCAAAGTCATTTGGTGGAAGTAATCGAGTCAGTAATCTCTGCTTAGCCTGCGAAAAATGTAATAAACGAAAAGGAAACAAACCTATAGAGGAATTCCTAAAAAAGAAGCCAAGTTTACTCCAAAAAATCAAAACTAAAGCCAAACAACCATTATTGGATGCGGCAGCGGTAAATGCAACTCGTAACAAGTTAGTGAAAGTACTCCAAAATATCAAGTTTGTAGTTACTGGAACCGGAGCGCAGACCAAGTACAACCGGACTAGACTGGGTCTTCCTAAGGAGCACTGGATTGATGCTGCTTGCGTTGGGGATATTGAGACCTTAGTCTTGAAAACGTCTCAGCCACTGTTAGTTACTTGCAAAGGGCAGGGAGGCAGACAAAAAGCAGCACTCAACAAGTACGGTTACCCCGTCAGGCACAATCCATTAAAACCAATTAAGGGCTGGGTCACTGGAGACATAGCCAAACATCAAAGACTAGGTATAGGCAAGGTAACTCCTAGAAGTAAAGGAAGCTTTGGATTTACCCCGTTAGGAATGAAGGGCTATAAAAGCTGCAACCCTCAAGATATATCAGCAATACACCGAAAAGATGGATACACTTACAGTTTTTGCAAGTAACTGCCGGAATTTACCGAGAAATAATTGTCCTAGACATTCCTGCTCTGCCCACCTATCCTTGGAATTGTCTTATAGAAAGTACTTATAGGAAGTAAAAAAAACACCCCAAGCACAGCCCCTAGCTTACATGTCTGTTCTTTAGTAAGGAAATGAAATCACCGTGCCATATAGCACTATTCGACAACCACAAGATCGGAAAAATCGGAAAAGAAAGCCTTCACAAGTATTGCAGTTTGTGCAAGGGGTGGCTCAGGTAACTGGAGGGACTATCCTCGGGGTTACCATGTTAGCTAGCTCGATTGTAGCTGGTGGACTTGTGGGCTTAGCGACTAGCTTCCGTAACCTGCCAGATGTGCGCATGCTCCGGAACTACACACCGACAGAAACAACTTACATTTACGATGTCAAGGGTAGACCTCTAGTGAGCCTTCATGGGGAAGCGAATCGGGAAGTGCTCGAATTCGGCCAAATCAACCCTCAACTCAAGCGGGCTGTACTAGCTATAGAAGACAGTCGCTTCTATATGCACTATGGGGTTAACCCCAATAGCGTCGGTCGTGCTTTTTTAGTCAACTGGAGACAAGGGACAGTAGTAGAGGGGGGTTCTACAATCACCATGCAGTTGGTGAAAAACCTGTTTCTGACTCGGCAACGCACCTTTAGCCGCAAAATCACTGAAGCTGTACTCGCTATCCGAGTTGAGCAAATCTTCTCTAAAGACGAGATTTTGGAATTGTACCTCAATCAAATCTATTGGGGTCACAATAACTATGGCATTGAAACAGCTGCCCGCAGCTACTTTGTTAAGCCAGCATCTGAGCTATCCTTAGGGGAGTCAGCCATGTTGGCAGGGCTAATCCAGTCCCCAGAAGAATACAGTCCCTTCAGCAACTACTCTAAAGCTAAAGAGCGACAAGCCGTTGTCTTAAGGCGGATGCGGGATTTGGGATGGATTACAGCAGCCCAAGAAAAACAAGCTAAGGAACAGCCCCTGTTAATTGGGAAAAGTACTTCCTGGAGCACCAGTAAATTGCCTTTCGTCACAGAAGCTGCTGTGGTGGAGTTAAAAGAGCGATTTGGTCAGGAAGCGGTCACCAAGGGCGGAATGCGAGTTCAGACCACGGTTGACTACGAATTCCAAAAGCAGGCAGAAAAGATCATTAATCGTGCTCATTACACCCTGCGTCGCCGTGGACTTTACGATAATCAAGTGGCATTAGCCGCCGTTGACCCCCGTACCCATTTTGTGAAAGCGATAGTCGGGGGATACAGCTATGAAAAGAGCAAATTCAACCGTGCTACTCAAGCTCGACGTCAGCCTGGGTCATCCTTTAAGCCATTTGTTTACTATACTGCCTTTGCCACAGGTAAATATTCCCCCCGTTCCACTGTTTACGATACCCCCGTTCGTTATCGAGATGGTAGAGGCTATTACAGACCCAAAAACTATGGTGGTGGCTACTCTGGTGCCATGAGCATTCGCACCGCAATTGTTCAATCGAGCAATGTGCCAGCGGTGAAGATTGGCAGGAGAGTGGGACTTGATAAAGTCGTTGATGTGGTTAAGACCCTTGGGATTAAGAGTCCGATGCAACCGGTGCTATCCTTACCCCTAGGGTCAGTTGGGGTAACACCATTGGAAATGGCAGGAGCCTATGCTACTTTTGCCAATAATGGCTGGCACTCTGACACTACCTTAATTGTCCGAGTGACCGATAGTAAAGGCAATGTGCTGCTAGATAATACCCCTAAGCCTAAGCTGGTGCTAGATCAATGGGCGGTTGCTTCCCTTAACCATACCCTAACCGGTGTAATTAACGGAGGTACCGGAAAATCTGCCTACATAGGGCGTCAGGCGGCGGGTAAGACAGGAACAACCTCTTCAGAGCGAGATGTATGGTTTGTGGGATATGTACCCCAGATGGCTACCGCAGTTTGGATTGGTCGAGACAACAACCGACCCCTTGGGCGAGGGGTAACAGGTGGTGGCTATGCCGCACCGATCTGGCGGAGGTTTATGGCTTACGCTTTGCGGAACGAGCCAGTGAGATACTTCCCTCGACCCTCAAAATTTAAGCGTCCTCGATCTAGATAAATTCTAGATAAATTAGGGATATCAGCCGTCATTATTGGCGGCTCCTTACTAAGGCACTCTCAATCCTGAGCCTAAGACCCTAAGCTCTCAGCTGTCTTGGCAGATGTCCATGTATACCCACCCCCACCAAGGGCGTTCCTGACTACAATTGCTTCTCTAGGTCTGACTTCATCCGCTCCAATGTCATGTTCATCTGGTCAAACATCTGCTGAGGGGTGATCCCAAATTGACCTAACTGAGTATTGAGCTGCTCTATGGTCATCTGAGCCATGAAGTCATCGGATAACTCGAAGCGCTTCATAAAAATACGATAGCGCTCCATCATCTGTTCCATCTGATCGATGAAAATCTTTTTGCCTTCACGGTCAAACTTGCCATAGTCGTTGCCCAATTTAATCAGCTCTTGGTAATCTTCAAACAGCTGTTTTGCCTCTTTTTGGACAATTTCCGAATCAAAAAAACCCATTGCTCTTACCTGTCAACCGGTTTGGTTGTACTCAATCGCCGCTTCTAATCACATTTTAATGTAGCGTCAAACCTGGACAAAATTCGGTTTTCCGTATTAGTCCGTTGAAGATTAGTCAGTTGTTCGCCCAAGGCGTTCGTTGTAGGGTAGGTTGGAGCGTTGAAGGTTAGACCGTTGAAGGTTAGACCGTTGAAGGTTAGACCGTTGAAGGTTAGACCGTTGAAGGTTAGACCGTTGAACCTTCAACCTATTAACCTGTAACCTGTTAACCTTGGCCAAAAGGCCACGCTACGGGAACAACCTATAACCTGTAACCTCTAAGTTTCGACTCTGAGATAAGTAATTATTATAGGAACATAGGATTGAAAGTTTTTGGATCTCCACCAAGCTATTCAACGCGGGTCAAAGCAAGTATGTTGAGCAAGCCAAAAAGCCGTAAAGTCGCTTCCCTACTGGCATTGAGTGGGGTAGTGCTCCCCGTTTGTGGATTACACAAATTTTATCTCGGACAACCCTTCTGGGGAGTAATGTACTTACTCCTGTGTTGGACACCCATTCCTCGCATTGCTAGTGCTATAGAGGGGGTGTGGTATTTACTACAAAGTCAAGATCAGTTTGACCTCAATTTTAACCTCGGTATTGAGTCTACAGTATCTTCCTCAGAGAATCCATCGGCTGGGATTGACCCAGCCAAGGTAGGGGAAATTGCCGATGCCCTAAGACAGCTAGACAGCCTGCGTCAGGAGGGACTAGTGTCTGAGTATGAATTTGAACAAAAACGTCGTCAATTACTTGACCTAATTGCTTGAGTTTCATGGCAATTTTTGATTGGCTATCACCCAAGACTCGACAAAACCCAAATCAGCAATCAATTCAGCATAGGCTGAAGCGTGACCCCTACTATCGGCTACAATCCACAGAAGAAATTGCTGTAGCTGCCAAATTGGGGCTCACCATTGATGTGAATCAAGCTGGTGTGGATGATTGGCTGAGATTGCCAGGGATATCTATCCATCAGGCGCGGACGCTTTTTGAACTCACCAGCAGCGGTGTGCAATTTTGCTGCTTAGAAGATTTGGCCGCTGCCCTAGGTTGGTCAGTACAACGTCTGACACCCTTGCAACCAATTTTGAGGTTTTGTTACTACGATGCTGAGAGTTTAGTAACGCCTGGGCTAGTCAACCCTAACACCGCATCTCTAGAACAGTTGACGAAAATTCCAGCAGTGGACTTGTTTTTAGCTAGAGCGATCATGCAAAATCGCTTTGATGGTGGCCCATACCGTAATCTGGCTGACCTTCAACGACGCCTTGAGCTTAATCCTCAGCTGACATCTGAGTTAATGTACTATTTAATCTTTTGAGATTAATAGTTTGAGCTTACTAGTTTTATAACCTATCCAGTTTACTACTTATCCTTCTTGGTTGATAGTCACTTAAAACTAGAAACTAGAAACTAGAAACTTGTCAGTGGCCAAGTCACAACTGAGAACTGAGAACTGAGAACTGACAGCTGATAGCTGATAGCTGAATGCTTACCACAAAACCTAAAAAAGGAACAGACTACGAGAAAGTGGTCTAGTTCCTACAGAGAACTGGTTGAATCAGCTATGCCGACGAAAAAATCCGGGAATCTTTAAAATTCCTAGGTCAGACCAATTCCTTAGACTTGCGCTTTAATGACGTCACACTTAATCCCAGCAAGCTTAGGCTGAACAAGCCCATTGTCATGGGTTCAGGAACAGGTTGAGAATTGGAAGGATGGTTAGGATCCAGAGTTAGATCAACATTAATATCAGCATTGCTAAGAGTAAAAGAACCCGTAGCACCTAGCCAGCCAGACATACCAAAGTTAGTGTTTTTGCCATTAGCTCCAACCCCAACCTGGAAGGCGTATTTACCATTTTCAGGTCTTTGGTAAAGATTCAGTTCCTTGCCATCGTAGAAACCTAGGCCACTTAAGGTCGCCCGAGTTTCATCCATGTTATAGTAGCGCCAATTACTAGTATCGACGGGGCCACCTTTTTCTACGTATTCAGACTTCGGTAGTTCCTTTTTAGGTCCTCCCCAAGGTTCTGGTGTGCTCTCGAACCAAATATCAACCTCCCATTGTTTAGTATCATCTTTTTCGGAAACGATGGTACCCAACAAATTAGCACTCCCATCATCGTATTCATTAAAGATACCTGAAGTGTCAAATACAAATCTCCCTGAGTCCAACTCAGGTAACCAGAAAGCATGTCCTGACCAATATGTGTCTGGGTTGCTATGAGCTTCATCGGCTAACCAGGACTTGACGATATCAGCTGCCTGGGCTTGTCCTACTGCTCCCAAAACTATAGACCCTAAAACTAATCCACTGCTTAAAAATTTAGTTATGTTCATGTTATAGACGCCCTAGTTATTTGAATTAATTAATTGACTGTAGTCTGTAACTAATTGGTTTACTAATTGTGTGACTAACTCGATCATAGCCTGAGCTGTCAGTAAAATCACGTTAAGTAAATTAACTGATATTTATAGTTTGCAAATCTGATGATTGCGATCGCGTTAGCGCTAACGTATAAAACGTATAACTTTTGTATTTTTTGTGTATAAATTAATACCAATAAAAAAATCCCCTCACTTTTGAACTGGCACCAAACTTGATTCCATGACCTGGAGCTAATCTACAGAAAAGAGCTGGTGAATTTTTTCGGTCCTATTCAGGACTATCAAAACAGCGCTGTTTCATTGTCCGACTAAAATGTGATTGGTAGGGATGTAGGGAGATAGGGAGATAGGGAGATAGGGATTTTTAACCTCAAAAAAAACCTCTCCCCAGCACCCCACCTTCCTTTCAATCCCATTGATCTGACAATTTATGCCAAAGAATTAAACAGCCCTGCCTCTCCCCACGCGCACCCGCCCCTCTAACCACACTCTTCCCCCGCCCGATTCCGGAATCCGGATTCCAGAATCCGGATTCCAGCGGGGGTAGCGCTATAGCTTGACAAGTTACCCTTAATTGAGGGAAACTCTAGGTTAGCCTATGGGAGGGCGAAGCAAAAGCACATAAAACCTAGGGTTTGAGCCATTAATTACTTGCCCGAATTACTGGCTCGAATGGGTCGCCCCTACCCAAAAATCAACGACGCCAGACTTTCCATCGGAGGGGTTCTATGCCGGAAAACACGATTTCAGCAGAAATTCAGTCATCCCCCAACCACTCTAGACAAGCTGCTTTAGCTCTACAACAACTTGGCTTCCGGATCCTGCACATTGGACCGACTATCAGTGTACAAGCCCCGCAATCCCTGTGGGAATCAACTTTCAATGTTTCCTTCCAACCACAGCAGAAAACCCTGATCCAGGAGATAGATGGCAGTGACGTTACCTATCCCAAAGCTGCGGTTGACAATCTACAAATTCCTGAGCAACTACAAACCTTGGTAACTGGGGTGATGTTTGTAGAACCCCCAGAATTTTTCTGATCCAGTTAACGATAATCCGAACATTGTCCAGGCTAGAGGCACAATCGGGTCGTGCCTGTAGTTTTCTATAGTCAAATCATGAAGCTTCCCCCACCTGGCTATCGCCGAGGTGGAGGTGTCCTATGCTAATCTTTGGTTATCCCTAACCCAGAGAGTTAAACTAAGCCAGAGAGTCGCCTCACTGACTCGTCTTCAAAACCGTACGTGAGAGTTTCCCCTCATACGGCTCCTCATTATAGGAACCATTTTCATTGGTACCTCTAGAACGGATTGGCATCTAACTCAGATGAGTCGATTTTCTCTCCGTGCTTTATATCGTGGCAATGTAGGTGAAGTAACTCTAGATTTTTGTCTGAGTTATTTCCACCGAGCGAGCGTGGTATTATGTGGTGTTTTTCCATCGAATCTCCATCCCTGTTCGCGAAGCGTCGGCTACGCCGAAGGTGAGACCACAATGAGTACATACCCCTTTTTGCCTTTTCAAAAGCCTTCCCTTTTGACTGGTCATTTCAGGGTGTTTCTGCATTCTGGTACTCCAATAAATTAGGTCGCCATCGAATGGACTCCGAGTCTCTTTGACCTTCACGTGTCTGACTATTTTGGTCTTGGCGTGTTTGGGGAGGTAATTCTCCTCGTTGGTCATGAATACCCAGTTATCTATTTTTGGGGCTTCCCATGGTTTCTTTGGTTTTTCAACCTTAGTTCCCCAATATTTTTTGTTCACCCAGGTTTTTGATTTATTAGGATGTCTCCTATAACCCCATCTTTGAAGTTTGTTCCAGAGCAGGTGGTCTATCTTCGAGTAGGTTTCCTTGCTACAGACTGAGCTGTGATATTTGCACCATCCTCTTGTGATAGGTTTGAGGTGCCTTATTAAGGCATCTTGAGGAGCGGCTTTGTGATTGTCAATTGCTGACGAGAGTTGCTCTAGGTGCTCTTTTACGCTCTTCCTTGATGGTTTGATGATGGTTTTAAACCCTTGTTTGGAGTGATTTCTTCCGGCTGTGTATTGCCGGATGTTGAAGCCAAGGAAGTCAAATCCTATGGTCGTATGAGTCACTCTGGTTTTGTTTGGTTTTAGTTCCAGGCCAATATCACTGAGCCAATCATTGATGATTTCTTGACATTCTTCTATCACTGAACGGTCTTTGTGCATGATGACAAAGTCATCAGCGTATCGAATTAAGTTCAATGCTCCTCTATTTCTGGTCTTATTTCCTTTCATAGAATTTGCATATTGTTTAATTCTCTGTTCCATTCCGTGGAGGGCTATATTCGCTAAAAGCGGAGATATGATTCCGCCTTGAGGGGTACCCTCGTTTGATTGGGAGAATGTTCCCTTATCCATCACCCCGGATTTTAACCAGTTCTTGATTAATCGTCTCAGGGATGGGTAAGTATTTAATTTTCTTAGAAGTGCATCATGATTGATTTTTTCAAAGCATTTGGCGATGTCAGCATCTAAAACCCATTTGGGCTTTTGTTTGATGCTGTTGAATATTGCTTCGATGGCATCGTGACATGACCGTCCCGGTCTAAACCCGTATGAATTAGGTTCAAATTTGGCTTCCCGGAGACGAAACCTTAGATAGTGGAGCCTTACTAACAAGCCTTAAAACCTTCTCTGCATAACCTTAAAACTATAAAGGCTCCACTATCTTGCGGTAACTTCTGACCATTCAGGTTCTAATGCCTGTTTGGCAAGTGCCTGTAGTGCTCGGTCATGTATGGTTGGTATCCCTAGAGGCCGTCTCTCATCTCTTCCAGGTTTAGGTATCCAGACCCGGCGGGTTGGTTGGGGCTTCTTGTACAGTTTTAGGCTGGCTACTAAGTCGAGTCGTTGCTTACTGGTTAAAGCTTTCTTCCCGTCTATTCCGGCAGTCTTCTTGCCTTTGTTTTGTTGGGTCACCTTCCTGACTGCGAGCATTTTGGCTGACCAGGATTTCATCAGGGTTTTTTGGAGTTTTCTAACCACGCGAACATCGCCACGTTGAGAGGCTCGATATATCCGGTTTTGTAACTTGAATACGGTTCTTTCTAGCCTGCGCCAATCAACCCTATTCCATTCCGACTGTGGGGCGAACCCCCGAGTTTTGGACTTATGCATTACTACTCCTAGCTATATTTTTTCCTACAACGTGAGTCTGTGTGCGTATCCTGGGTATTACCCCAGGCTTTGGCTTCTGACTCAATCCCTCTTTCATATGACTTGCGGCTAACTACCTACTCAACAACCGACCGTGTTGAGAGTACATATAAAAGTTACTTCGTTCCTGATAACCATTCTTTTGAACTTTTAGGGTGATACTTTTCACCGGGAACTTTAGGGAAATCTTTATAAGAATGTGAAACCTTATAAACCTGTATGCTCCTTTGACATTTTGTCCGTAGTGGTTCAGCCTTATTTCACTACGTCTTGCTGACGATGATTCTGACGTATCTTCCTCTCGTACCCATGAATTCTATTGCCTGTTACTAACACCACTTTAGACTAGCAGTGCTTCACTACTCGACCCCGCTTTACCCCAGGGTTGTTAAGTTCTGAAGTAGGGGTAGGGCTGTCACTCGGATTTCACGAGGGTCAGAAGTTACCGAAAGAATAGTGCAGCCTTTATGGTCAGCAGGTTAGGCATCATAGGAGTAAGGTTTTGTACTAAGGCTGCACTATTCTAAGGTTTTGTCTCCGGGTTGGTATTTCACCAACATGGTTATCAAGTTGTCAAGGTTCATTGAACCAGGCGGTTAATCCCCCAGACCCTCAAGGGGGTAGGTTTCTAACCAACGAATCGCACTCACACAGGCAAGCCCAGCTTCTAGGCGATCGTCCAGGGCTTTTGCTGGAACGACCCCCACTACCATTTCTGTTAGTGAGTTTAAACACACCTCTAGCACCAATGTTGTAAGCGCCGTTTAGATTGGCCGTAGGCCACGCTACGCGAACGGCATTAAACCGCTTACCTGAGGAGAAGGTTGCTAGGGCATAATTTTTTGAATCACGTTTGACCTTGCCGGAACCATCGTAGGCGAGTTTGGAGGTATAAGCTGCCACAACCTCTATTACTTTGCCGCCTAACTCAACCCATTTCATCTCAGTAAAATCGCGAATTTTTGCTTTGAGCCATCCATGAAACCTTTGCCGGAGGTTAGAGCGTTTCCGTCCCCCTTTGGGCTTCCATCCCT